>NZ_JAKUEU010000003.1:0-148112 GCF_022663075.1 Bacillus cereus group sp. BfR-BA-01441 | reverse complement strand
TGAGGTGGAATTATGATTTCAGTTCAAGATGTCACAAAACAGTTTTCGAACGGAAAAGGTTTGTTTCATATTACATTTGATGTAAAAGAGGGAGAAGTATTTGGTTATTTAGGACCGAATGGTGCCGGGAAATCAACGACGATTCGTAATTTAATGGGATTTATAAAACCGACAACTGGTAAAGCGACAATTTTTGGATTAGATTGTTGGAATGAAGCGGCGAAAATTCAAAGGGAAGTTGGTTACTTACCGGGTGAAATTTCTTTTATTGAAGGAATGAACGGATTAGAGTTTTTAAAATTAATGCAAGGAATGCGTGGATTAAAGGATACGAAAAGACGAGATGAACTGATAGAGCGTCTGCAATTTGATGTGAAAACACCGATTCGCAAAATGTCTAAAGGAATGAAGCAAAAAGTAGGGATAGTCGCTGCATTTATGCACGATCCAGAGGTGTTAATTTTAGATGAACCAACATCTGGACTTGATCCACTTATGCAGCAAGTATTTATAGATTTAATATTAGAGGAAAAGCAAAGAGGAAAAACAATCCTAATGTCATCACATATTTTTACTGAAATTGAGAGAACTTGTGATAGAGTAGCTATTATTAAAGATGGTCGACTCGTAACGGTTGAAAATATTCACGATTTACAAAGTATGAGAAGACAGGTGATAGATGTAACAGTATCATCAGAAGAAGAGATTGAGTCCCTTACAAAGTGTAATTTGCAATTTGAAGCGGTAAAAGGCAGAGAGGCATCTATCATTGTACAAGGAAACTATCAAACTGTTTTACAAACACTTTCAAACTATAATGTAACGGCACTTCAAACGAGAGCGATGGATTTAGAACATTTATTTATGCATTATTACGATAAGAAAGAAGGGATAACGCATGAATAAGCAATTATTTTTAGCTAGTTTGAAAGAAACACAAAAAAATATTTTGAGTTATGCGTCTGGTGCAGCTTTATATCTGTGGTTATTAATTTGGATATTCCCGTCAATGGTATCAGCGAAAGGGCTAAATGAATTAATAGCTGCCATGCCTGATAGCGTGAAAAAAATCGTTGGTATGGAAAGTCCGATTCAAAACGTAATGGATTTTCTAGCGGGCGAATACTATAGTCTATTGTTTATTATCATTTTAACAATTTTTTGCGTAACAGTTGCGACACATTTAATTGCTTGTCATGTAGATAAAGGAGCAATGGCATACTTGCTAGCAACACCTGTATCTAGAGTGCAAATTGCGATTACACAAGCTGCTGTTCTCATATTGGGACTTCTAATTATTGTATCTGTTACGTATGTAGCTGGGTTAGTAGGTGCAGAATGGTTTTTACAAGATAATAACTTAAATAAAGAATTATTTTTGAAGATAAATGTAGTCGGAGGGCTCATATTTTTAGTCGTTAGTGCGTATTCATTTTTCTTTTCTTGTATATGTAATGACGAAAGAAAAGCACTAAGTTATTCAGCGAGTTTAACTATTTTATTTTTCGTATTGGATATGGTAGGGAAGTTAAGTGATAAGTTAGAATGGATGAAAAACCTATCATTATTCACGCTGTTTCGTCCGAAAGAAATTGCTGAAGGATCATATAATATATGGCCGGTAAGTATAGGTTTAACTACTGTAGCACTTTGTATTTTTATCGTAGCAATTGTAGTATTTAGGAAGAGGGATTTACCGTTATAGAGTAGAAAGTCCACTGAGAAAGTGGGCTTTTTTTATTTGTAAATTTAAACTAGTATGTTTATTGCATCCTTATAAAGGATATTTATCTTTTTAATTACAGAAATATTCAAAAAAGTGAACCTTTTTCTAGGTTCATACGTCTAATACATGTAAAGTTAAATTGGAAGTGATGAAGTGAGGATGAAACAGGAGGAGCAATTGTGAAAGTAATCCCTTTATATAAAATGATTGTAAAAGAAGAAACGGATGTTTCTTTAGCGAAAAAAGGTGATCATGAAGCCTTTATAGCGCTTATACATACAGAAAAAGCGAAGATGTATCGAATAGCAAAGGCGATGTTACGTGATGAGACAAATATAGAGGATGCGATACAGACAACAATTTTAAAAGCCTATGAAAATATAAAAAAATTAAAAAAAGAAGAATTTTTTCAAACTTGGTTAATTCGAATACTAATAAATGAGTGTAACAATATTATTAGAGCGTATAAAAATGTAATTGTGACAGAAGAGAATGATTACAATATGAGTGCTTGTGATCAGTATGAAGATATAGATTTGTGTAATGCGATTCAATCGTTACATGAAGAATTAAGAGCTGTTACGGTGCTTTATTACTATGAAGACATGCATCAAGAGAGTATAGCAAAGCTGTTAGAAATACCGAAAGGAACAGTGAAATCAAGATTGTCACGTGCGAGGGAACAACTACAAAAACGATTAAAGATGGAATAGGGGGTGTAAAGGATGGATAATGAAAAATTATTTGATGAGAAATTAAAAAAGAGAATAAAAGATGAAAATGTTATAGTACCTCCAGAGTTAAATGAAAAGATTAATGGCACGCTACATAATCTTAAGGTAAAAAAGAAGAGTTACAAAATTCATATGATGATAATTAGTGCAGCGGTTTGTATACTTTCAGTGGTATCTATGTCTGAGTTTTCTATACAAAGTTTTGCGCAAAATGGTGGAGTATTTGAATATGTAAAGAAAAAAGCGTTTTCTGATTATGAAAATGAAGAAGAAATAAAATCGAATGTACATTATCCAGATAAAGAAAAGATTCATCAAAAAATGCTAGCTTCTATTGATTATTTTAAAAATATTTCAGGACAATTTGAGGAATATTCTAGCTCATCAAGAATTGCTACAACATATAAGTATGCGATTGATACGGAGAAACAAAGAGGTATCTCTTCGAAAGAAGATAAACTAGCCAAAAAACGAACAATTATATATAACGAGGGGAAGAAAAAAGAGTTTGATGATGAGAAGTATACCTATAAAGAGACAAAATGGAACCCGAAAGAAAGAAACAATGAACTATTAAAATTAAATCCTACGGAAAGGTTAGTGAGAAAATCAGATGAGAAAAAGAGATATGATGATGAATATGTAGGGCTAGCTAAATATAGTATTCAATCAGAATTCGCAGATTTATTAATTCGATATAAAGATTGGAATTATAAAGAAACGAAATATCTTGGATTAGATTGTTACAAAATTGAAGGAGTTATAAACATAGAGATGCCTGTTAGCACCTCTGAAGATTTAAGAGGGAAATTCGAAATGGTTGTGGAGAAAAATACAGGGATTATGTTGAAATTTCTTAGTTTTCAAGAAGGCTTGATTCAATATTCAGTTACGACTGAATGGATACAAATAGATAAGGGATTGAAAGAAAGTATGTTTCAAAAGGATAGCGCTAAATATGAAAAAATGAAAAACATATTGGATGAATAGAAACAGGAGGAGAGTAAATGGGGAATCATTCATCTTTAAGAGAAGAGAAAAATAAGCAAAAATATAAAAAGAAAAAGATAATAAGTTTACTACTGGCGGTATTACTATTTGGTGGAATTGGCTATGGAGCCTATGTATATATGAAAACTTCTAGTCTTGTACAAAAATCTAATTTGAATTTAGCACGAGGTGAAAAATCCAATTTACGTGAGAAATCTGTAAAGCCAATTGCAAATCATGTTTCACTTTTAATTATGGGAATTGATGAAAATCAAGAACGACAAAAGGAATATAATGGTGCATTTCATACAGATGCATTATTGTTAGCGACTTTTAATAAAGACGATAAAACAGTGAAATTAACGAGCATACCGCGTGATACATATACATATGTTCCAGTTGAAAAGAAAAAAGATAAAATAACCCATGCATATGGAAGTGGTTTCGTTAAAAATGGTAAAGATGGAGGACCGCAAGCTTCTGTGGAAGCGGTAGAAAAATTGTTACAGGTGCCTGTTGATTATTTTGTGAAATTTAATTTTGGTTCCTTTACTAAAATTGTTGATGGGTTAGATGGTATTGAAGTGGATGTCCCAGTTGAATTTACGGAGCAAAATAGTAAAGATGAACCTGATGCGATTCATTTGAAAAAAGGATTACAAAAATTAAATGGGGAAGAAGCACTTGCACTAGCAAGAACGCGCCATATTGATAGTGATGCAATGAGAGGAGAGCGCCAACAACTTGTTATTGAAGCGATTTTAAGTAAATTAAAAAGTGTAGGATCGATTACGAAGCTAGAAAAAATAGTTGAGGCGGTTGATGGTGATTTTAAAACAAATTTAGTAATGGATGATATTTTATCTTTTTATAAATACGGTTTAAACGGTTCAGTTGAAAAAATACAATTAGCTGGTGATGATTTATACTTACCTAATGGCCCAAACGGGCAACGTGTATATTATTATAATCCTAATAAAAAAGATCTACAGAGTTTGAGTAATACTCTTAGAACACATCTAGGATTAAGTGAAAAACAGATTGAGGAGAATTAAAGCAGATGTAATGTCTGCTTTTTTATTATGTTAAATAGTATGTCTTTTATTCGTGAATGTTATATGCTATTTTGAAGTTTAAGATAATAGTGTAACATAAAGTTATAGTTTAAGTTAAATAACAGGGGGGCTATTACATAGAATATATCATTAGCAATTATTGAAATAGTATGGGAGAAATGAAAATACAGGGGAGTATCAAAAATGAGAATCGTAAAGAATTTAACATTCCAAGTTATTGTGGCCATTATTTGTGGTATTGTAGTAGGGGCAATTTGGCCGAGTGTTGGACAACAAATGAAGCCAATTGGTGAAACATTCATCAATATGATTAAAATGGTTATTGCACCGATTATCTTTTTAACAATTGTGCTCGGTATTGCAAGTATGGGAAGTATGAAAAAGGTAGGCCGTGTTGGTGGGAAGGCACTATTATATTTTGAAATTGTTACAACAGCGGCTTTAATTATTGGTATCATCGTAGCGAATGTTGTACGTCCAGGAGATGGATTAGATCCCTCAAAACTAAAAGGCGGAGATGTTTCACAATATGTACAAAGTGGGCAAGAAATGAAATGGATGGATTTCTTTTTACATATCGTGCCGTCTAACATGTTTGAAGCATTTGCCAAAGGTGATATTTTACAAGTTCTGTTCTTCTCCATTTTATTCGGAGCAGGGTTAACGATGTTAGGAAAAAATGGACAACCGGTTATTGACTTTTTTGAAAGATTATCGAAAGTATTTTTTAACATTTTATCAATTGTAATGAAATTAGCACCAGTTGGAGCATTCGGTGGGATGGCATTTACAATTGGGAAGTATGGTTTAAGCACGCTCATACCACTTGTTAAATTAATGATTTGTGTATATGCGATAATGGCATTATTTGTTTTTATTGTTTAAATTTTATTTGTAAATTGTATAAATTTAGTTTGTGGAAATATTTAGCGTATATTAAAGAAGAATTACTTATTGTTCTCGGGACATCATCGTCAGAATCAGTACTGCCGCGAATGATGACAAAGATGGAAGACTTCGGGTGTTCGAAACCGGTAGTAGGTTTAGTCATTCCAACAGGCTATTCTTTTAACTTAGATGGAACAACGATTTATTTATCAATGGCAACTATATTTTTAGCTCAAGTTTTTCACGTCGATCTTTCACTAGGTCAACAATTAACTATAATAGCTATTTTATTAGTTACATCTAAAGGAGCGGCGGCAGTAACAGGCGGGGGATTTATTGTATTAGCCTCTACTTTGTCAGCAATGAATGTTATCCCACTAGAAGGGTTAGCGCTATTACTTGGTGTAGATCGTTTCATGTCAGAAGCACGTGCTATCGTTAATTTAATTGGTAACGGTATTGCAACTGTAGTTGTTGCGAAAAGTGAAAATGAATTTGATGATGAGAAGTATACGAGAGTAGTAGAGGAAATGAAAAGAGAAAAAATGGTCGGGTAAAAAGTCAGTTTTGCTGACTTTTTTATTTTTGTAGAAAAGATGTTTTTAGATATATGCATTATTTATTAGCAATAATTAACAAGTATTCAAGTGGTAAATGAGATGAAAGTGATTAAAACAACGAATGTGTATGAATGCGAAATAAGGTTTGAACAAAATATGGAATTTTTATGAATATTACTGTAAAAAAATAATTTTTTAAAAATTTTCAATAATAATACTTTACAAAAATTAAAAAATTAGTAGAATAAGAATTAGTAAGAATCGTCTGATAAATATATAGAGAAAAACAGAATTATCAGAAAATTCTTTAATAGCTATCGTTAAGAATTAGGGAGGGTACAAAATGAAAAAGAAACAAATGAAAAAACTAACAGCAGTTGTAGCACCGGTTTTAGCAATGAGCATGGCGTTAACAGCATGTTCTACATCAGGTGGAGATAAGAAGACAAGCACAAATTCTAGCTCTAGTGGAGATAGTAAATCAGGGGAAAAATTAGCAGCAAAACAAGTGTTAAATCGAACAGTAACACAAGAGATTCCGACGATGGACTCTTCAAAATCAACTGATACAGTATCTTCACAAATGCTAGGTAATACGATGGAAGGGTTATATCGTCTTGATAAAGACAATAAGCCGATTCCAGCAGCAGCAGAATCTAGCACGAAAAGTGAAGATGGTAAAAAATATACGTTCAAACTACGCAAAGATGCAAAATGGTCAAATGGAGATCCAGTAACTGCGAAAGATTTCGTATACGCTTGGCAACGTCTATTAGATCCAAAAACAGCTGCTGAGTATGCATTTATCGCATTCCCGATTAAAAATGCAGAAGTAGTAAATAAAGGAGAAAAACCTGTAACTGAATTAGGAGTAAAAGCAGTAGATGATCTTACGCTTGAAGTTGAGTTAGAGCAAGCAGTACCGTACTTCTTAAACTTAGTAGCATTCCCATCATATTATCCATTAAACGAAAAGTTCGTAAAAGAAAAGGGCGAGAAGTTCGGTTTAGAGTCTGATACAACTGTCTATAATGGACCGTTCGTTCTTAAAGATTGGAAGCATGAACAAGGATGGCAATTAAAGAAAAATGATCAATATTGGGATAAAAAGACTGTGAAACTGGAAGAAGTTAACTTTAGTGTTGTTAAAGAGGCTGCGACTTTAGTCAATCTATATGATAGCGGTCAAGTTGACTTTGCTTTATTAAATGGAGAGTTCGTTGATAAATATAGAAGCAAGAAAGATGAATTTGGCACATATTCACAAGTGAGTACGTATTTCATTCGTATGAACCAAAAACGTGATGGACAAGACACGCCATTAAAGAGCAAAAAATTACGTGAAGCAATTGCGCTATCAATTGATAAAAAGAATTTAGCAAATGTAATTTTAAATGATGGATCAAAAGAAGCTGACTTCTTAGTACCAAAAGGGTTAGCAACTGGACCGGACGGTAAAGATTTCCAAGAAACATTTAAAAACGGTTTGAAACCAAATCCTAAAAAAGCTGCTGCAGCTTGGGAAGAAGCGAAAAAAGAACTTGGAAAAGATCAAGTTACGATTGAATTCTTAAACTACGATACTGGTAATGCGAAAAAAGTTGGCGAATATATTAAAGATCAGATTGAGAAAAACCTAAAAGGTGTAACAGTTAATATTAAACTTCAACCATTTAAGCAAAAACTAAAATTAGAAACTGAACAACAATATGATATTTCGTATGGCGGATGGAATCCGGATTATGCAGATCCAATGACGTTCTTAGATATGTTTGAGACTGGACATTCTCATAACCAAATGAGCTTCTCTGACCCTAAATATGATGGCATGGTGAAAAAAGCTGGAACGGAATTAATGAGCGATGCGAAAAAACGTTGGGAAGAGTTAGGAAAAGCTGAAAAAACATTACTTGAAGAAGATGTAGCGATTGTACCTTTATATCAACGTGGAGATTCTTATGTTTTACAACCAAATGTAAAGGGAGTAGTAAAACATAATATCAGTCCAGAATTTAGCTTTAAGTGGGCATATGTGACTGAAAAATAATAGAGTTGAAAAAGCATTTAAAAGTGGCTTAGCTACCTTTAAATGCTTTTTTTGTGAGCTTAAAATACTAATTTTTAGTATGGTTAAATAGAGGAGAATAAGGTGTATAGTATGTACATATAGTAGATGGGGGATAAATCCTACTAAAATAAAAAAGTCAGAATATTTAAAATAAAACTATTTACAAATGCGGAAAAAAGAGTAGAATAACATTAGTTGTAATTTTCTGAAAAAATGAATCTTTAGTAAGGGGTCTCTCAAGGGTTGGTAATGTACATATAATTAGGGAGGGTACAAAAATGAAGAGAAAAAAGATGAAAAAGTTAACGGCAGTTGTGGTACCAGTTTTAGCGATGAGTGTTGCATTGACAGCATGTTCTGGGTCAGGTGGGGAAAAGAAAACGACTACTACATCAAATAGTGGGGAAGAAAAAAAATCTGATATTAAATATGCAGCGAAACAAGTATTAAATCGTACGGAAAACCAAGAAATTCCGACGATGGATACTTCTAAATCTACTGATACATTAGGTGCGCAAATTTTAGGGAACACGATGGAAGGCCTATATCGCCTTGATAAAGATAATAAGCCAATTCCTGCTGCGGCAGAGTCTAGTACGAAAAGTGAAGATGGTAAAAAGTATACGTTTAAACTGCGAAAAGATGCAAAATGGTCAAATGGTGATCCTGTAACAGCGAAAGATTTCGTTTTCGCATGGCAGCGCTTACTTGATAAGAATACTGCGGCAGAATATGCATTTATTGCTTACTATATTAAAAATGCAGAAGCGATTAATAAAGGGGAAAAACCTGTAACTGAATTAGGAGCGAAGGCGGTAGATGATTACACGCTAGAAGTAGAATTAGAAAAACCGGTACCGTATTTCTTAAATTTATTAGCATTCCCATCATACTATCCATTAAATGAAAAATTCGTAAAAGAAAAAGGTGATAAGTACGGTTTAGAAGCAGATACAACTGTGTATAACGGTCCATTCGTTATGTCTTCATGGAAACATGAACAAGGTTGGCAGCTGAAGAAAAATGATAAGTACTGGGATAAAAAGACTGTGAAATTAGAAGAAATTAACTATAGTGTAGTAAAAGAGGTTGCAACGAAAGTAAACTTATATGATACAGGATCAATTGATTTTACATTACTATCAGGAGAGTTTGTAGATAAATATAAATCGAACAAAGAAGAATATGGTGAGTATGCGGAATCAAGTACATTCTTCTTACGTTTAAATCAAAAACGTAGCGGACAAGATACGCCTTTAAAGAGCAAAAAACTACGTGAAGCAATTGCATTATCAGTTGATAAAAAAGGATTGGCAAATGTAATTTTAAATAATGGATCAAAAGCAACAGATCAATTGGTTCCAAAAGGACTTGCGACAGGGCCAGATGGTAAAGATTATCAAGATACATTTAAAAATGGTCTGAAATATAATCCGAAAAAAGGAGCAGCAGCGTGGGAAGAAGCGAAAAAAGAACTTGGAAAAGATCAAGTTACAATTGAATTGCTAAGTTATGATGATGGAACTGCGAAAAAGATTGCTGACTATGTAAAAGATCAAATTGAGAAAAATTTAAAAGGTGTAACGATTAATACAAAAATTCAGCCGTTCAAACAAAAATTAAAATTAGAAACTGCGCAAGATTATGAAATTTCTTATGCAGGTTGGAGTCCAGACTATGCGGATCCAATGACATTTATTGATATGTTTGAATCGAAGAGCCCGTACAACCAAATGAGTTATTCAAATCCAAAATACGATGAAATGGTAGGAAAAGCAGGTAATGAATTAATGAGTGATGCGAAAAAACGCTGGGAAACGTTAGGGAAAGCTGAAAAGTTATTCCTTGAAGAAGATGCAGGGTTAGTTCCTTTATATCAAACAGGAAGATCGTACGTAATGAAACCGAATGTAAAAGGAATTGTGAAACATAACATCAGTCCAGAATATAGCTTTAAGTGGGCGTATGTAACTGAGGATGGCGGAAAAAAATAAAGTGAAAGCATTTCAAAAGTGGCTGAGCTGCTTTTGAAATGCTTTTTAGTATGCATAAGGGAATAAATCTCGTTAGCCTATTGAGAATCGGGTAGGTAATTAGGAAGGTTCTATCGGAGGAAAATAGAGAGGTCAGTAAGTAGTAAGACAGATGAATGATAGTAAGAGACCTCATGCTAATAAGAAAAATATAGAACGTAGTAATAGATTGGAATAAGGGGAGGGATGTTTACATATAGTAGACGGGGGATAATTCATATAGTAGTTAAAACAACAAGTTACTATAATAAAAAAATAAATATTTAGAAAATTTACAAAAATACTTTACAAAATCTAAAAAAATAGTAGAATATTAATTAATAAGAATTTTCTGATAACGAAAGTTAGTAGAGAATTTCTAAATGTTAATATCGTACATATAATTGGGGAGGGTACAAAAAAATGAAGAGAAAAAAGATGAAAAAATTGACAGCGGTCGTAGCACCAGTTTTAGTAATGAGTATGGCATTAACAGCTTGCTCTGGATCAGGAGATAAAGAGAAGGCAAGCACAACACCAAAAAGCGGTGAAAAAGAAGGCGGAAAGTTAGCGGCGAAGCAAGTGCTTAATTTAACAGAGTCTCAAGAGATTCCATCTATGGACTCTGCTAAAGCGACAGACCAAGTATCGTTTCTAGCTTTAAACAACGTAATGGAAGGTTTATATCGACTTGATAAAGATAATAAGGCAGCTCCAGGGGTTGCTGAATCATATAAAAAGAGTGATGATGGTAAAAAGTATACATTTACATTAAATAAAAATGCAAAATGGTCAAATGGAGACCCTGTAACAGCGAAGGATTTCGTGTTTGCTTGGAAACGTGCGGTAGATAAAAATACAGCAGCGGAATATGCATACATTATGTTTGATTTAAAGAACGCAAAAGCAATTAATGATGGGAAAGCACCACTTGATACGTTAGGTGTAAAAGCTGTAGATGATTACACATTAGAGGTAGAATTAGAAAATCCAGTTCCTTACTTTGTAGAATTAACTTCATTCGGAACATTCTATCCGTTAAATGAAAAATTCGTAAAAGAAAAAGGTGAAAAATTTGGTTTAGAAGCAGATACAACGTTATACAACGGACCATTTACATTAACAGACTGGAAACATGAAGAAGGATGGAAATTAAAGAAAAATGCACAATATTGGGATAATAAAACAGTTAAGTTAGATGAAATCAACTTTAACGTAGTAAAAGATAGCGGTACACGTGTAAACTTATATGAAAGTGGACAAATCGATCGTGCGGGACTTACATCTGAAATGGTTGACAAATATAAATCAAATCCAGACTTCTATACACAAAAAACACCATCAACGTTCTTCTTACGTTTAAACCAAAAACGTGGTGGGCAAGATACAGTATTAAAAAACAAAGATTTACGTTTAGCGATTGCAAAGGCATATGATAAAAAAGGCTTAACGAACGTTATTTTAAATGACGGATCTACACCGGCAGATTACTTAGTACCAAAAGAATTTGCGAAGAGTCCAGATGGAAAAGACTTCCGTAAAGATAACGGAGATATTTTAAAAACAGATGTGAAAAAAGCAAAAGAGCATTGGGAAAAAGCGAAAAAAGAACTTGGAAAAGAGCAAGTAACGATTGAGCTATTAAACTACGATAGCGATAATGCGAAAAAAGTAGGGGAGTTCTTAAAAGGAGAACTTGAGAAAAACTTACCAGGGTTAACAGTGAACTTGAAAAATCAACCGTTTAAACAAAAGTTAAAATTAGAATCAGATTTAGATTATGATTTATCTTACGCTGGTTGGGGCCCTGATTACTTAGATCCAATGACATTCATTGATATGTTCGTTACAAATGGTCCTCATAACCAAACTGGATATTCAAATCCAAAATATGATGAAATTGTAGAAAAAGGTAAAGGCGAGCTATTAACGAAAACGAAAGAACGTTGGGATAGCTTACTAAAAGCTGAGAAAATGTTACTTGATGATGCTGTAATTGCACCATTATATCAACGTGGTGATGCTATCGTTCAAAGACAGAAAGTAAAAGGTATTGTTCACCATCCAGTTGGTGGAGACTACAGCTATAAATGGGCATATATTACAGAGGATAAGTAAGATGAGGGGCGTACAATACGCCCTTTTTTCTATGCACTTTTCTTCCGTCCTCGAATATATAAAATAAAAAAAGGGAGAATTCCATGAAACGAAACACATACATCGATTTCCTAGCTTATTACGGAATAGGAAGTGCTCATCCTGGTGGTTTTACGTTAACAAAACAATTGTTAGCACAACTGCCTTTTAAATATGGAGCGAATGTCCTTGAGATAGGTTGCGGTACGGGGAAAACAGCGGCATATATGACAAGGGAATTTGGTTATAAAGTAACAACGGTTGAAAAGAATGAAATTATGATTCAAAAGGCAAAAGATAGATGGTTGTTTGAAGGGTTAGCTATACAATTAATTGAAGGAAATGTAGAGCAATTACCGTGTTTGAATAACTCATTTGAGTTCGTACTTGGAGAATCAATCATCGCTTTTACAGACAAAGAAAGGGTTATCTCGGAGTGTTATCGTGTATTACAGCAGGACGGTAAGCTTGTTGTCATTGAAATGATTATTGATAGGCACATTGATAAGGGTGAGGAAGAAAAAATCGCCCAATTATATGGTATGAAAGAATTATTAACGGAGAATGAGTGGGTACAATTATTTCAGAAAGCAAATTTTAAAAGAATTACAATTGCTGGCGGTGGCACGATTGCAGAAACGATCTCTGGCTATGTAGAAGAGCCAGAATGGAATGTATCCTCACATATTCCGAATGAGTTATATGAGGCGTGGGTACAGCATGAAAATATACGGCTTATGTACCAACACATTTTAGGGCATCGTATTTTTATATGTGAAAAATAAAGAAAAAGAGTTGGCTAAAGGTAGCCAACTCTTTACTATGTTAAATGAAAAATAATGCAGCTAATGTAATTCCGAAGATGAAACCAAATCCGAGTTCAACACCCCAGCCACAACCGCCGCCTCCCCAGCCACCGCAACCACAACTACTACAACCACGACCACCACATCCGCAGCTGCTGAATCCACCACCGCATCCGAATCCACAACTATCACACCTGCTAAGGCCTCCACAAAGGTCACAACCACCGTTTGCATAAGCGTCATAGTAGCCGAATCCTGAATCAAAAGATGAGCGCTGTTGCACCGGTTCAATCCATACAGAGCTTTGTGTCACATCGATTATTTTCCCTAAATGTATACGGCCATCACGGTCTTCAATCCGAACAACTTTTCCGAAGTAACGTCGGCATGTATCATAACATTTTTGTCTATGCATGTTCTTTCCTCCTTCCGCATTACAGTAATACGATATGTAAGGGGGACAAGTGCGGCTTGTACGAATGCCCTATCTATCATAATTGTTATAGGAAAGGGGAAATATAAGAAGAGGATATATAAGGAGGAAAAGGCATGAAATCTACAGATCAGTTTCAGACATACGAAGTACCGTGGGAAGAATTTATTGAAGCGTTGCGAGAGGAAATGAAGAAGCAAGTAGGGGCAGATATTATTGATACAGTAGTTTGCAATTTAGAAGATGGTTTTGAAGTGTATACATATGTGCAGGGGGATTTAGATTTTGAATATAAGGAAGCGCTTGAGAGAAAATACGGAAGTGATGCGAAGACACCTAATGTGTTAACGATAATGTTATTAGCTAGTATTTATAATACAAGTGAAGAGAATATACGCTTGCATGCGAATCATAAAGAGAATCCGATTGTTGAAGTGTATGTAAAGCAAGGAAACACGCTGTGAAAGGCGTGTTTTTTAATTGTATGATAAAATGTTAGAAAATTAAGAAAGAAGGTGATGAATTGGGAATTAAACATCTTAATTTAACAGTTGCAGATGTAGTAGCTGCAAGAGAGTTTTTAGAAAAGTATTTTGGCTTAACTTGTAGTGGAACAAGGGGGAATGCCTTTGCAGTTATGCGTGATAATGATGGATTTATACTAACGTTAATGAAAGGAAAAGAAGTTCAGTATCCAAAAACATTTCATGTAGGATTTCCACAAGAAAGTGAAGAACAAGTAGATAAGATAAATCAAAGATTGAAGGAAGATGGATTTTTGGTCGAGCCTCCTAAGCATGCCCATGCGTATACGTTTTACGTTGAAGCACCTGGTGGATTTACAATAGAAGTGATGTGTTAAGTTAAAAATCAAACTTTTTGTTATGTGTTTTTAAAATAAAAAGTAGGAAAAGTCTGTTTTAAGCGTGGAGCTTAAACAGGCTTTTTTACTTATATAATTGGATAGAGAATGCTAGAAGAAATATTACCAAGTGTATGATCTGTTTACATAATAAAGTTATGGTGGGTTAGTTGTCCTAAAATACAAGTCATATATCTTGTTTCCTCTCATAAATTTAAACATAGGAATTTGTCTACAAAGGTGGCGAAGCCTCATCATGAAAATCCGAATTTGTGCCACGTTCATGTTGTTTCTATTTATATGTTTACCTTTATCAGCTTTTGCAAAAGGAGAGGAGGCAAAGGAAAGGGTCGTTTCACTTGTATATGACGATTCGGGCAGCATGAGAAATAACGATCGCTGGAAATATGCCAATTATGCTTTGCAAAGTTTAGTTGCGCTATTGGATGAAAAAGATAAATTTTCTTACGTTCCAATGAGTAAGCCGAATGATCCATTAAACATTTCGTTAACGAAGGATAAAAGGCAAACAGAAATTGAGGGAATTGGAGCGTGGAAAACGTATTTAAATACTCCATTTAGCGCGGTAGAAACGGCGATGCAATCTATAAAAAAGGAAGCAGATATAGATGGAAAACGTGAATTTTGGCTTATTGTATTAACTGACGGGGCATTTAATGATTTAGAGAAAGATAAGGTTGGCGGAAAAGAACAAATTTTGCAGAAATTAGCCCAGTTTAAGAAAGAAATGGATGCAAAAAAGATATCGTTACATCCAGTCTTAATTACGATGGAAGAAGATTTAGGACAACAAGAAAAAGAACAACTAAATACGTTCAAGGAAATATGGAAGAAAGAGATAAATGGTGTTACGATGCCGTCAAGCGGAGAAGATGGCATTGTAAAAAGTGTAAATCAAGTGGCAGCATTAGTTGCAAATCGTGATCCATTCTCCTCTGTTGAATCGATTGTAAAAACGAAAGTAGTGGGGAAAAGAGTAGAGATTACAACACCATTTCCGTTAAAGCGTATGACGCTTGTACGACAATCGCTTTCTCTGCCCGATTATCAGGTCACACAAATTTCTAAACCATTACAATTACAATCTTCTTTTTCCATACATGCACCAGGAGAAGCAAAATTGTTCGGAAATATAGTTCATATAAGTACGGAAAATGAGGAAGTTATTAAACCAGGAACTTATACGATAGAAGTGGATCAGGACATTGAGAAAGAAGGACTACAAGTATTAGTTGAACCAGCGCTTAATTATACGGTTTCTACTTATGACAAAGATGATAGTAGTCAAAAAAATGTAGAGAAAATGTACGAAGGTGTTACTGCTGTTATTGAAGCAAAGCCTACGGAGTTGCCAGTTCAGTCTTCTTACTTTCAGGCAGAAGTAGAAATAGATGGAAAACAATATGCAATGAAGTGGAACGATAAAAGGCATGTGTTTTATTACGAAACGAAGCTTGGTAAAGGGTTAGTACGCGGGAAAGTTCATATGAATATAAAGGGGTTTTATAGACAGACGAAAGAATTTAAAATTGAAACAGCTGAGAAACCGAAATTATCACTTCAAACTGTTACAAAAGATTATGAAGAAAAAGTGACAAATTTAGAGAATAGTAAACCATTTGTTTTACAACCACAGTTAGATGGTAAGTTAATGACAGAAGAAGCTGTAAAAAAACTATTAAAATCTACTGGTGTCACATCTAAACAATCAATCAATTATGAAATAAAGCAACATGGAAATCAAATCTATGTTTATCCTCGTCCCTATTACTCCGACACATTTAATTTTACAGATACCGGCACCGTAGAAGCTACCATCGTAATGCAGGATTCAAAGTTACAAGAAGTAAAGAAAAACATAACATTCCATATTCAAGATGCTCCGTTTTATGAAAAATATGCGCTTATTTTTAAGTTTGTCATTCCTATCACTTTATTACTGCTAGTAGTAGGAATCATTGTTTTAGGATGGATTGTTCGGCCAAGATTTCACCGGAAAGCACTACTGTATTATGAATGGGATCAAGAGGTAGCGAAAGATTGGCTATATCAATCTGAACCAGAATTACTTCGAAATAAATGGTGGAACCATTATTTTGGTATCCCATTTAGAGCAGAAAGAAAAACCGTGCAATCCGTTACGTTTATAGCGAAGAAAGGTTCGAAATCTGTCTTTGTAGCGAAAGAATCACAAGTAGTTGGAATGATTATTGATGGAATGTTTATAACAGAGGATGAAGTAGGAATGGAACATAAGACACTATATCCAAATGAACTTTTACTAATTGATAGGGGATATGGTAAAGAGATTTACAAGTACGAATGTGAATAGTAGGTAGGGATAAGAAGGGGATGGAGTATTGATCCTCTTTCCCTTTTTTCAAACAAGCAAGAATAGGAAGGTGGTTCACATGACATTACAAGTTCCAACAATATTAATTGGTTTAGGTGGAATCGGTAGTACTGTGACGCATCAAATATATGAAAAACTGCCTGAAGAGCGCCGGAAAAAGGTAGCAATGCACGTATTTGATACAGATGTGAATACATTAAGTAAATTCGATCATATTCGAAAGTTTAAGACACAAACAAGTTCTAGTAAAACGCCTAGGGAGTATATTGCGGGAGATCCAACGATCCCAGAGTGGTTTCCGATGGATCCGACTATACTTGATAAACCATTAACAGAAGGAGCAGGACAGTTACGCGTCATTTCACGTTTAGCGTTACGTGCTGCGATGAAAGAAGATAAATTGACGTCTTTTTGGCAAGAAATCGAGAAAATCTTTCCGGTTACAAGTGATCAAACGGAATATGGTGTGCGTGTCATTATAGTAACATCACTAGCAGGCGGAACAGGTTCAGGGATGTTTCTGCAAATTGCTTTATATTTACGTGAAATGCTTCGGAAGAAATTGCAGCATCATAACATTTTAATACGCGGTGCGTTTTTAATGCCGGATGTTTTAGTAAAGACGAGAACGGTTAGCGCGAAAGAATTTGAAACGGTGCAAGCAAATGGCTATGCATCGTTAAAAGAATTACATGCTATTACGCTCGGGTCTACTGGAGAATTATCAAAACGCGGCGGTGTAACAATTGAATTAGAGTATCGCCCTGATCAAGTAGATGAAGACGGAAGAACGAATCATACAATTAAACAACATCATTTACCGTACAATTATTGTTTCTTATACGATTACGAAAACCTACATGGACACCATTTACACAATTTATCAGACTATATGGAACAGATGGCAAATACAATTTATTTACAGTTATTTAGCCCGATGTCCACAAGTCATTTTGCACAGGAAGACAATCAAATTCAGCAATTAGCAGAATCAAGCGGAAAAGGACGATATTGCGGGGCAGGAACGGCAAAACTCATTTATCCATATGAACATGTGTTAAAATATTGTGCTTTAAAATGGGCTGTGCAAGGTTTAGATGAATCGTGGCTTCATTTAGATCAACTGTTTCAAGAGAAGAAGCAAAGATACGATCAAGATGTAAAACGTGGGATGCAACGTGAAAAGCCGGAGAGAGGTAAAAGTTATTTAGAGGACTTGGAGCATCTTGCTACCCGTCCAGAGCAAGCTCATATTTTCTATAGACAAATGTACAATGAAACACGTGAAGGAGCAGAGGGTGGTAAGCTCGGAGTTGCGAAATCAAAACTGTTTTTAGAAGCTGTAGAAAGTTATGTACAACGAACGGTGCAAAAAGATGAGGAATTAAATCGTCTGCAACATGAGTGTAAAATTTCAGCTACGAAACTGAAAATGATGGAACAAATGAAGGGTGAAGTGGCAAGAGTGGATCATGCGGTGCGTTTATATGCGTATGCGATTCCGAGCCGGGTACATGAACATGTAACGACACTTTTATATGACATGATTGAATCAGACCGCTTTTCACCAAGTGGTTCTGAAGGGCAGTCCTATCAATTAAATACATGGTTTTTAAAGAAAACAGATCCCGTTCACCCAGTAGCAGCACGTTTTATGTTATATGAAATTCGAAAGCAGTTAGTAGAAAAAATGAATCGACTACATGAAAATAATGAACAAAAGCGTAATGTAATTCAAAATTACGATAAAAAATTTAATGTGGGTAATATTGATGGAACGGTAACGGCTGTACGCCGAGTAGAAATTGCTCAACAACAAGGCTGGTTCGGAAAAATGATTAATAATCAGCAACGTTTATTCAAAAGAGAATTTGAAGACATCGTAACGCAATATGTACACAAATTAAATGAATATCGAAAAGAAATGCTATTAGAACTTGTATATCAATCGCTATATCAAGCAGTTAATAAAATGATTCAATATTGGGAAAGATTTTTTGATAATTTACATGAAACACGTGAAAATTTACTGTTTGAAATCCAAAAGCGCAGTAAGGAATTTGAAGGGAAAACAAACCCGACGAATGTATATGTATTAGCTGAGGAACAGCTGCAAGAAAAGATATGGCAAGATATGCAGCAACATTTAAATTTAGGTGTACTACCGAAAGATATATCAGCGGAAATTTATATGAGTTTGTACGGGGAATATTGTCGTGATGCGAAAACAGAAGAGATTCAGTCGAAAAAGGTAGAGGATTTCTACCGAGAACATATACTGAGCTATTGTTATGACGAACTGCAAGTACGCTATCGTGATAAATTAGAACTGAATATTATTGAAGCGTTGCGAAAAGAAGCAGATTATAAGAAACGTGATCGCGATGAATACGTTCGTGAAAAAATTGAAGACCTGTTCCATTTAGCGAGTCCATTCGTTCCGAAAGTTGCTCATCATAGGGAATTGCAATATTGGGGTATACATCCTTCTTTAAAGAAAGAGTTGCAAGAGGAATTAATTCAAGAAATGTTTAAAGAAAAAGATACAGTACATGAAGCCTTTTCGCCATTTGAAGTGATCTGTTATCGAGCGCATTACGGCTTATCGCTGCAAGACTTTCCTAAATTATCATCAGGACATATTTCAAATGGATTTATGAATGATAAAGGTGACTATTTCCAATCGTATTATCGCCGTGTAAACAAATTAAATAGTAAAAAATCTAGTTTAACGCCGCATTTAGATAAGTATTGGCACTTACCAGCCTTTATGCCAGATTTAAACGCGACTCAAACAAAATTAGATTATGATAAATGTAATCGTGCATTACTATACGCATATATGTATCGCTGGATTAGTTTAGTTGCTGTTGATGGACAGTTTGTGTATCAATATAACGGTGTAGGACGTAGCTTTTTAATTCAGTCAATGGGGAAAAATATTTCAAGCGAAAGTTATAAATTACACAGAGCGTTGCTTCATAATCCGTTTATTTATGAAAACATCTTGTCACGATTTGAAGAAGAGCAAGAAAAGGCGATGATACAAGGTGGACATTTATATACACATCCGTTCGTATTAGGAGCCCAAGATGTAAGATGGCTTAGAAAAGAACATGTCCACAATCTTTTAGATATGATTTTAATGTATGATCGTGAAGCGAAGTATGATCCGACGTTAGAAGAAACATCAGATGAATTATTAAGACTATTCCTTGATGAAATCGAGTTGTATTTCCAGAACTATTACGGTACAGGTGCCGATATGGTGGCAAAGAAAGAGAAAGAAATGTTTATTAAACAATTGTGGGATCGCTCGCATGCAAAAGGATATGTAGATCCAAATAGCGCTCCGTATAAAAAATGGCAAAATTTATTAGGTGTTCAAGATGAAGAAGAAACGTCAAAAACGAATGTATAATGAATGAAAAGGGAATCCTTAAAAGTGGCAATACAACTTTAGAAAAGAGGGATTCTGATGCCGTTTTTAGGAAGTGTATATCAAATATTTGGGTTATATCCGGAACTTTATTATGGGATGATTTCAGCGGAGCTGCAAGAGGAAGCTCAGAAGGAGCATCTTGGAAATAGTAGTGCAGAAGCTGAAGCGGAAGAATAAAAAAAGTGCAGATGAAAATCTGCACTTTTTTGTTAGTATTAAAATGGTAAAATAACCTCAAATGAATTATTATTTTTAAATAATAATTCATTTGAGGTTATTATAATTTTTATTGCATTGTATGTAATGAAAATTGTATGAAAATCAATGTAATAAAATGTGTATGAATATTAAGGTGGAAAACAACAATGTTTTTGAGAAAATAATTATGTATAAAAATAACATTTGATACATAATCAACCGATTGTTTTTGATTGATTTATTATTGACAATATAATTAATTGTATGATAAATTCAATCAGCATTCTTAATGGTTTTTTGGTACGATTAATATTTTGAAAATTCAATACGGCATAAAGAGATTGATTTTTCTGTTTTTTTTTGAGGTGGGTTACTAAGTCTATAGGGGAAGTGAACTATGTATATTTTTATTTTTAAAATAGAACAGTAATAAAGAATGTAACAAGTAAGAGATAAACTTGAAAAAGAGGTTTCAAAGAATGAGTCTTTTCATAAAGAAAGCAATGGATGAAGAAAAGAAAAAAGTATTGAATCAAACTTTAGGAGCGATTGATCTAACTCTTTTAGGGATTGGAGCAATTATTGGTACAGGTATTTTCGTATTAACTGGTATTGTAGCAGCGAAACATGCTGGTCCGGCGATTGTATTATCTTTTGTATTAGCGGCAATTATATGTGCATGTGTAGCTTTCTGTTATGCTGAATTTGCATCTACAGTTCCAGTTTCGGGAAGTGTATATTCATATACATATATGACACTAGGTGAGATTTTTGCATTTATAGTTGGCTGGTGTGTTATGCTGGAGTATTTATTAGCGACTTCTGCGGTTGCAGCAGGCTGGTCAGCATATTTTCAGTCATTGCTACTAGGTTTTAATATTCACATTCCTACGATTTTTGCTTCGGCACCAGGAATGGGGAAGGGTGGAATCATTGATTTACCAGCAGTTCTTATTATTTTAGTTGTTACATTTTTATTAAGCCGTGGTGCAAAAGAAAGTGCACGAATAAATAATATAATGGTTATTATTAAACTGGCTGTTATTGTAGGGTTTATTGTTGTAGGGACACAATATGTAAGACCAGAGAATTGGCAACCATTTCTACCGTTTGGTTTTCACGGTGTGGTAGGAGGCGCTGCTACTGTATTTTTTGCTTTTTTAGGATTTGATGCAGTTGCAACAGCCGCAGAAGAAGTGAAGCGTCCACAACGTAACGTGCCAATTGGGCTACTTGTTTCCTTGTTCATTTGTACGGTTCTATATGTAGGTGTTTCATTCGTGTTAACTGGAATGGTTCCGTTTACGGAATTAAATGTTGCTGATCCTGTTGCATATGCGTTGCGCACTGTAGGAGAAGATAGAATTGCTGGGTTGTTATCGGTGGGAGCGATAGCAGGGCTAACAACAGTTCTGTTAGTAGCTATGTTTGCATTTGTTCGTGTATCTTACTCGATGAGTCGAGATGGATTGTTACCAAAAAGACTTTCAAGTGTCCATAAACGTTTACAAACTCCATTTTTTAATACATGGGTTACAGGTATACTAGCAGCTTTATTAGCGGGATTAGTGGATTTGAATTTATTAGCTAATTTAGTGAATATGGGAACGATAACAGCATTTGTGTTTGTATCTATAGCTGTCATTGTATTAAGAAAGACACATCCTAATATGAAGAGGCCATTCCGTGCTCCTCTAGTACCTTTTTTACCTATCGTTTCGATAGTAAGTTGTATATATTTAGCTTTGAACCTTTCTAAGCTTACTTTAATTAGTTTTGTGGCATGGATTATAATAGGTGTTTTCATATATTTTGTATATGCTAAAAAACATAGTAATGTTAGAAATAGAAATAGAAATAGAAATAGAAATAAAGTATAGTCCATTGAAATAATACTTGTAATGGAAATGAAAACACGCTACTTATTCATATAAGAACAAGTAGCGTGTTTTTTCTATTTAATAATCCCATTTTCTAAAATTTTAATAGTTGGTGCCACTTTCACATTAGCTTTTGAAAAGGCACTCGGCCAATCATCTTCGACTTGTTTCCATTCTTTATATTGAAACGCTCTCGCATAATCACCAAATCCGAATGGATCAAGTTGCTGTTTTTGAATGTTGTGGATTAAATCGTTCAAATCTTTGTTTAGTTGTTTTGTAATAAGAGAAGTTAATTTCTTTCTATCTTTGTCTATATCCATATTGAATGTAAGTTCAGAGACAGCAATTTTCAAATCCATTTTAACATGAAATTTGAAGTGGTTATCGCTATAATCTGTATGGATATCACGATTCATGCTAAGAACATTTATTGTTACGAAATCGCCGCCATCGGTATCTTTTAAATCACTATTACTTTCAACTGAAGTAGAAGGGATTTTCAATGTAAGCGAAACCGGTGTATTCGCTTTCTTTTGTAACAAAAGAAGAAGGGCGCTTTCATAACGATTTAATGACATTTTATAAATTCCGCGAGAAGTTAATAGCGCGGAACCAGTAACGATAACATCCTTTTTACCTTTTTTTATTTCTGAAATAGCAGGTGTTATACCTTTATTAAACGTTTGCCTGTGAAATTCATGGAATGTCGTAAAAACGGTCCGATTGTACAGTTTGTTCGTATTAATTAAATCTGTTAAATACTCGGGAAGGGCAGGCTTATCTTTAAAGTTATTATATATAACTGAAGAAATTGGACCGTCTACTGCAACCATGCGCATGTTTCCAGTGTTTTTAGGATCACGATACCAAACATCAAGGTAAGGCATAGCCCCTTCTTGTTTTAAAAAATTTGTGCTAAATAAAATGAGCTGTAACTTTTCTGTAGATACTAAACCGCCACTTGAGCTATTAAACGTTGCTTTTGCTTCTCGAGGTGTACGTACTTTCGCTTCATGTGTTTCGTACTTTTTTTCTACGTCTTCATTAAAAATAGGATTCACGTGGTACACAATTAATTTTCCTTTTGCTTTTGCGTCAAAGCCGTAAATTAATGAAATCGATTGTTTTTCTAAGTCGAGTCGATCTCCACAGCCTGTTAAAAAGGTTATGAGAAAGTAAAGTATAGTGAAATGAATAAAGCGCCTCATTTAAACTCTTCTCCTTTTCCAATGCTGATAAAGTGTCATGTATAAGAGAAATACGACTGGGAATAGAAAAACGATAAAATAACTAGCAGTTCCCCAAAATTCCCGCAACGCACTTATCTGATAAGAAGAAGGGATATAAAAGAATAAGATGAAAATACACCCGAATAATAAAACATAAATAGGTAATGAACTGCCTTTTTTGTTAAGAAATTGATTAATTCCATCTGAAGCAGTGAAAATATAAGGAATACAGGAATCAAAAATAATAAAGAGATAAAATGACAAAAAGATAATTTCAAATCGCTCAAGAAATGAGAAGTGAAACGGTGTAACAAGAGAAAGAGTCGGCCATAAAAACTTTGTTATACCATCTGGACTAAAATAAACAAAAGAGACAAAGGTGACTTGAAGATAAATAAATAGCGTAATCAAATTCGCAAGAACAATTCCTTTTTTTGCAGATGATTTATTACTGAGATAAGGATAAAGGACAAATGCAAACTCAAATCCGAGAAACGCAATGATAGTTGATTTTACTGTGTTTAAAACTGGTATCCAGCCTTCTTTAAGAAGAGGAAGAAGATAAATCCAATGCCCATCTTTAAGCGGAATAAACAATAGAAAAGGCATCCATAGTGTGAAGAATACAGTGAAAACAGCATAGCGACTTATAATAAGAACGCCTTTACATGCTAGCATTAACATTGGAATAGATAGTAAAATCATAATTAAAAACATTGGAGTTCTAGGTAAAATCCAAATGTGAATAACGTATAAGAGGGAAAAAATTAAGGAAATAGCTGCAAGGACAGCATATAAAATCCAAAAAATCATTCCTACTCTTCCTAGCCACTTCCCAAGATAACGAGTTAGCACATCGAGTAAAGTATATCCAGGATGCTTTTCCATAATTTTCACAATACATAAACTGACTAAAGTAGTGAGAGCACATCCAATAATAATAGACATCCAGCCATCTGTATTTGCCCCTTGTGCAACTTCACGCGGAAGTGTAAGGACACCGAATCCTACTTGAACACCACTAATCGTTAAAATGTATTGAAATAAACTAATCTCCCTCTTTGCACGTTTTGTCACTTATTATCCTCCTTTTCCTCAACATCTCTTTGCCGGTTATCTTGTTTTAATTGTAGAGATAGTGGCCGTTTCTTCATAATTTTCCATGGGAAACGTACAAGGGTATCTTTTAAATCCGAAGCAAATAACGGAGAAAAAGGACTACCATAAGGAACACCGAGAGATTCCATAGAAAGTATATGAATAATAATGATCGCCATCCCAACCATAATTCCAATGACGCCAAATAAAGAGGCGGCTATCATCATTGGGAATCGAAGAAGCCGAATTCCTGCTGACATTTCTAAGTTAGGAATAATGAAGGAGGCAACCGCAGTAATTGATACGACGATAACCATAACGTTACTAACAATCCCAGCTTGAACGGCAGCTTGTCCAATTACAATTCCTCCTACGACGCCGATTGTTTGCCCAACAGGTCCAGGAAGCCGAATCGCTGCTTCTCGGAGCATTTCGAGAACTAATTCCATTAATAAAGCTTCTAATATGGGAGGAAAAGGAATTTTGGCTCGAGATTCTCCAATCGTTAACAACAATTTGAGCGGAATCACTTCATAATGGAAGGAAATCATAGCAATATAAAGAGCAGGAGCAAATATTGCAATAAATAGCCCAGTGAAACGAAGGAGTCGTATAAAAGATGGAATCATAGGTCTGAAGCTGTAATCATCTATCGTCTGAAAAAAGGATGAAAAGGTCATAGGTCCTATTAATACGCCTGGTGAGCGATCTACAACAACGGCAATTCGCCCATCAAGAATATGATGTGCTGTTGTGTCGGGGCGTTCAGTTATTGATAATTGCGGAAAGAGAGTAAATGAATTATCTTCAACAAACCCCTCTAATTCACCAGTAGTAAGAATCGCATCAACTTTTACTGACTCGATACGGGATGCCATTTCTTTTACGACATTTTCGTTCGCAACATCTGCTAGATAAAGCAAAAAAACCTTTGAAGTAGCTCGTTCACCAACAGTGAATTCCTTCACTTTCAGTTCGCGATTTGGAATATATCGACGAATAAGTGCAAGGCTGTCGCTCGCTACTTCATTAAATCCTTCGTGTGAGCTTTTTATGGAGCTCTCTGTTGTAGGTTCTTCAATACTCCTTTTTGGTGCCGCTTGCGTATCGAGCTCTAAAGCGGATAGTTGTCCGTTTATAAATAAAATACTTTTGCCGTGTAAAAGAGATTGTTCAATGTCTGCCCACTGTTGAACTTTTTTAATATTTCCGATAGAAACAGAGGCTTTCCAAAAATCGTCTTCATTCCACTCTTTAAATAAGAGAGGACGAAGAATGTTTACGTTAATAACAGTTTTGTCTACAAGTCCTTCCATATATATGAGTGCAGCTTCCTGTCCGTTTTTTAATGGAAAAGTGCGTGTTATTAATTCTGGAATACCGCTAAACAGTTTGGACAAGTGCTTTAAATTAAGGGAAAGGGAAGAAGAGATAGATTTATTTAATGCGTAATCAGCTTGCTCTTGGGTAGAAAGAGATTTTTCACCACGAATCCATTTATTAAAAGACCCCATTTGTTCGCTTACTCCTTGTTATGTTTTATCCCGATTGGTGAGGGCTGATAATCAGTGGGGGATGAAGAAAACCCCCCACTGATTAAAGTTTCACTTTATATGGGTTATTATGGATAGTTACAAGCTGACATATGCGTAGTTTAAATTTTATATTGTATATTTTTAACTTTAACGCTATAATTATAGTGTTAAAGATGGAATCGTGATATGACCTGTTATGACTCTATCGTTTTATTTATGAATAAATGGATTGGTATTTTAGCAAGATGTGCTAATAAACTACTCCACCATGATAATAACGTGCCGAAATGTGGTGCGTATATTTTCGTGGTGGAGTTTTTTTATTCTCAAAAAGGGGGAAAGACCATGAATAACAACATGGTTCATATTACAATTGACGGAAAAAAGTATACAGCGGAGCCCGGTTCAACGATATTGGGTGTTATTAATGAGAACGGGATTGAACATCCGCAAATTTGTTACGTGCCAGAAGTAGATCCTATTCAAACATGTGACACTTGTATTGTAGAAGTTGACGGAAAGTTAATGCGTTCTTGTTCGACGATAGCAACGGAAGGTATGAACATTGAACGTGCTTCTGTTCGCGCAAAAGAAGCACAAACAGAGGCGATGGATCGGTTACTAGAAAATCATTTATTATACTGTACAGTATGTGACAACAACAATGGGAACTGTAAACTGCATAATACAGCAGAATTAATGGAAATTGAACATCAAAAATATCCTTATGAACCGAAAGTAGATGTAAGTGAAGTTGATATGACGCATCCGTTTTATCGCTATGACCCTAATCAATGTATTGCATGTGGTCAATGCGTTGAGGTGTGTCAAAATTTACAAGTAAATGAAACGTTATCGATAGACTGGGAAGCTGAGCGACCACGAGTGATTTGGGATGAAGGAGTAAATATTAATGATTCTTCATGCGTGAGCTGTGGTCAATGTGTAACGATTTGCCCTTGTAACGCTTTAATGGAAAAAACGATGCTCGGTGAAGCTGGATTTATGACGGGATTAAAACCAGATATTCTTGAACCAATGGTAGATTTAATTAAAGAAGTTGAGCCTGGATATAGCGGTATTTTTGCGGTATCAGAAGTGGAAGCGGCCATGCGTGATACTCGTACGAAGAAAACGAAAACAGTATGTACATTTTGTGGTGTAGGGTGTTCATTTGAAGTGTGGACGAAAGGACGTAAAATTCTTAAAGTACAACCTTCTTCTGATGCACCAGTTAACGCAATTTCTACTTGTGTAAAAGGAAAATTTGGTTGGGACTTCGTAAATTCTAAAGAACGAATTACGAAACCTTTAATTCGTAAAAATGGAACGTTTGTTGAATCTACATGGGAAGAAGCATTGAATGTAGTTGCAAATAAATTAGGCGCTATTAAAGAAGAGTACGGTAAAGGTTCTATCGGATTTATTTCTTCCTCTAAAATTACAAATGAAGACAATTATGTAATTCAAAAATTAGCTCGACAAGTATTTGGAACGAATAATATTGATAACTGCTCACGTTATTGCCAATCACCAGCAACGGATGGTTTGTTCCGTACAATTGGTATGGGCGGTGATGCCGGAACGATTAAAGATATTGCGCAATCTGGTCTTGTTATTATTGTAGGATGTAATCCGACAGAAGGTCATCCTGTTCTAGCTACACGTATTAAACGTGCACATAAATTACACGGACAAAAGTTAATTGTAGCTGATCTTCGTAAAACCGAAATGGCAGAGCGATCAGATGTCTTTATTAGTCCAAAACAAGGAACAGATCAAGTTTGGTTAATGGCTGTTACGAAATATATGATTGATCAAGGTTGGCATGATCAGGAATTCATTAATGAGAATGTAAACTTCTTTGAAGATTTCAAAGAAAGCCTAGAGGAATATACACTTGAATATGCAGAAGAAGTAACAGGCATTTCAAAAGAAACGCTTATTCAAATGGCTGAAATGATTCGTGATGCAGATGGTACATGTATCCTTTGGGGTATGGGGGTAACGCAAAATACAGGTGGTTCTGATACTTCCGCTGCAATTTCAAACTTACTTCTTGCAACAGGGAACTACCGTCGTCCAGGAGCTGGCGCATACCCACTTCGAGGCCACAATAACGTACAAGGTGCTTGTGATATGGGTACTTTACCAGGATGGCTTCCAGGATATCAGCACGTTACTAACGAAATGGAACGTGCGAAATTTGAAACTGCTTACGGAGTGAAAATTGATAGTGAACCAGGTCTTAATAATATCGAAATGCTTCACGCAATTGACGAAGGAAAAATGAAAGCAATGTATCTTGTCGGAGAAGATATGGCTCTTGTAGATTCTAATGCAAATCATGTACATGAAGTGTTATCGAGCCTTGATTTCTTCGTTGTGCAAGATGTTTTCCTTTCTAAAACTGCTCAATATGCAGATGTTGTATTACCAGCAGCGCCATCTCTTGAGAAAGAAGGTACTTTCACAAATACAGAGCGCCGTGTCCAAAGATTATATCAAGTTCTTCCTACGCTAGGAGATGCGAAACCAGACTGGTGGATCGTCCAGGAAGTTGCGAATAAACTAGGTGCAAACTGGAATTATAGCCACCCAAGTGAAATCTTTGCTGAGATGGCAAGTTTATCACCATTGTTCTCGCAAGCGAACTATGAAGTGCTTGAAGGATGGAACAGTTTCCATTGGGGAAGTTTTGATGGAACGAATACACCACTTCTGTTCCAAGACGGATTTAACTTCCCAGATAAAAAGGCTCGTTTTGCGATTGCTGACTGGGTACGTCCAGCTGAATTTCCAGCTGAGTTTGACCTTCACATTAACAACGGTCGTATGCTTGAGCATTTCCATGAAGGGAATATGACAAATAAATCAACAGGTATTCAAACGAAAGTACCTGGTGTTTTCGTTGAAATCTCTCCAGACCTTGCAAAAGAACGTGGCGTAAAAACAGGTTCGTTAGTTCGTCTTGTCTCTCCTTTTGGAGCATTAAAATTACGTGCACTCGTTACAGATCGTGTAAAAGCGAATGAGTTATATTTACCGATGAACTCTACAGATAACGAAACGGCAATTAATTTCTTAACAGGTCCTGCTGTGGATGTACGTACGAATACACCTGCGTATAAACAAACAAAAGTACGTATGGAAGTATTAGAAGTTGATGGCGAAAATCCGATGCCAAAAGCGAACCCACGCAATAAAAAACGTCACCCTCAAGCTGGAATTGAGGTACATCGTAAGTGGGCACGTCCAGGATATGTGCATTTAACGGATAAGTAGGAGGAGAAAACTATGGCTGCGCCTATAAAAATGATTCAAAAACAAGAATTAACTGAGGAAGAAATAAAACAGCAAAAGTTAGATGATTTAAAAGAGCTTCTAACTAATAATGAAGAAGCTCTAAATCAGATGTTTAATATAGTAGGGGAATTAAATGACATTGGAATGCTAGAAGCTGCAAATTCAATGCTAAAAGCGAAAGAACCAATTGCGAAAATTGTTCTAGGTCAAGTAACTCGTGAGCCTGTTACAAATTTAATTAATAATATGATGGGCGCTGCAGGTGCGTTAACTGAACTTGACCCAGAACTTACGAAAAAGCTTATAGGTAGTTTATTAGTCGGGCTAGAAGAAGGTAATGAACATCTAGAAAGTAATAAAAAAGTAGGGGTATTCGATCTTATGAAAGTATTGAAAGACCCAGATATTAACCGTGCTATCGGGTTTGGGCTTCATTTCTTAAAAGGTATGGGGAAAGGGTTAAAAGACGAATAAACTTCATGAAGTGAACCTTTCCGCCCAAATATTTGTAGGAAATAGTTTGGGCGGAAGGCTCATTTTGGTAAAATATATAATAGAGTAAAATGAGGCTTTTGGGAGGTATAATTGTATGTCAAAAAAAGTACATGAATTTAATGATATGATACGAAAACTTCGAAAGGAACTTTTCGGAAAAGGACCAGAACGAATTCATACTGTTTTTGCGGAAAATATGGCTATAGCGACTCTTTATGGAAACTTAACACCTACTGAAAAATTTATTTCAAGTACGATGGACGGTGCGGAAATGGTTCATATGGCTAGAACGAAAATGATTCAAGAAGTGTATGCTGCGAATTCCCGTGAACATTTGGAGGAACTTGTTGGAGCGAAATTAGTGAATTTGTTTTCAGATATGAAAGTAGAAGAAGATATTGCAGTTTCTGTATTTGTTTTTGATAAAAATATAACGTGAGAGAAGGATACTGATCGTGAAACCGATACAGGTAGAAAGAGAAATCTTTCGTTATGAACAAGGAGCAATTAAACATATAGAGGACAGCATTGTAACAGAGTTTCCTGTCACCATTAAAATGAACGGACAGGAGTTTGTTACAATGGTTAGTACTCCAGAATATATAGAAGATATGGTAATAGGCTTCTTAGCGTCTGAAGGAATCATTCGGAAGTATGAAGACATTGATAGTGTATGGGTGCAGGAGAAAGAAGGATTTGTGCATGTAACAACGACAAAAGTAAATCCGTATTATGAACAAATGCAAAATAAACGCTATATTACGTCTTGTTGTGGTATGAGTAGGCAAGGGTTTGTTTTTGCAAATGATGCACTAAGTGCAAAAAAAATGAAGGGTGTCCATGTACAGGTTGCTGCCGATGATTGTTTTCGGTTAATGAAAGAAATGCAGCAATCTGCGGATACGTTTCATCGTACTGGTGGGGTTCATAATGCAGCTTTATGTGATGTTAATGGTATTATTTTAAGCCGAATGGATATTGGTAGGCATAATGCACTAGACAAAATTTACGGTTATTGTTTAAGAAACGATATTTCTATAAAAGATAAAATCATTGTTTTTAGTGGTCGTATTTCTTCGGAAATATTATTGAAAGTTGCAAAAATCGGTTGTGAAATTATACTATCAAAATCAGCTCCAACTGAGTTAGCTTTGCAACTAGCGGAAGATTTAGGTATTACGACAATAGGATTTATTCGTAATCACTCCTTAAATGTATATACCCATCCAGAACGTGTTTTAAATATAAAATAAAAGTGAGGCAATGAAGATGAAATCAGTTACATTAGACAAGTTGCAACGTCCGTTAAAGGATTTACGTATTTCAGTTACTGATCGCTGTAATTTTCGCTGCCGATATTGTATGCCAGAAGAAATATTTGGTCCTGATTACTCGTTTTTGTCTAATGATAAAATTTTATCTTTTGATGAAATTGAAAGGATAACACGTATTTTCGTTTCTTTAGGTGTGAGAAAATTACGGATTACAGGCGGAGAACCGTTACTTCGAAGAGGGCTTCCAAAGCTTATTGAGCGCCTTAATAAAATTGATGGTGTAGAAGATATCGGTTTAACAACCAATGGATCGTTACTTAAAAAGTTTGCTCCTGATTTATATAAGGCGGGACTATCACGTGTAACAGTTAGCTTAGATTCCTTAGAAGAAGAGCGGTTTTTCTATTTAAATGGTAATAGGAGCAAAGTGCAAAGGGTTCTGGAAGGAATACAGGCTGCAGCTGAAGTTGGAATGAAAATTAAAATAAACATGGTCGTTCAAAAGGGAAAAAACGAACAGGACATTTTGCAGATGGCGCAATATTTTAAGGAAAATAAGCATATTCTTCGTTTTATTGAGTATATGGATGTTGGAAATTATAATGGTTGGGATTTAAAAGAGGTCGTCTCTAAACAAGAAATAGTAGATACGATTCATCAAGTTATGCCGTTAGAACGGATAGAAGCAAATTATTCTGGTGAAGTGGCTACTAGGTATCGTTATATAGGAAGCGATGAGGAAATAGGTATTATTTCATCAGTAACAGATTCTTTTTGCTCATCATGTACGAGAGCTCGTATTTCTGCAGAAGGAAAATTATATACTTGCTTATTTGCTTCTAAAGGAAATGATTTAAGAGAATTGCTTCGTTCTGAACATACAGATGAGGACATTACAGATGTAGTACGCGATATATGGAATAATAGGGAAGATCGTTATTCAGATGAACGCTTAAATCATACAAATAAGAAAACAATACCTAAAATTGAAATGTCACATATCGGTGGTTAATATATAAAGCTAGCGTCATAGTGAAAAATGGAAAATTTACAAGAGTTGTGGATTTTCTATTTTATAGTAAAAGTGATGATTGATATCTCTGTAAAAGATGTGCAGAGAAATTAAGCAGCATTCAAAAACCTTTTATTTTGAGGAGGTTTTTTGAAGCTGCTTTTTTATTTGGAGAAAATGGAGGAATGGGTAATGGCATTTCATAAGCCGGAACAAATTGCTGAGCTTGTCATTGAGGCCGGTGTTCAAAAAGTAAGACAGACATTGCCAGCGATGCTTATTCTCGGTTTTTTAGGAGGAGCGTTTATTGCGATAGGTTTTTTACTTAACATTCGAGTTTTAGGGAATTTACCTGAGCGCTGGGGAAGTCTAGTGAATGTTTTAGGAGGAGCAGTATTTCCTGTTGGACTCATGCTCGTAGTATTAGCAGGAGGAGAATTAATTACGGGAAATATGATGTCACTGTCTATGGCGCTTTATGCAAAGAAAATTACATTGATAAGTGTACTGAATAACTGGGTTTGGATTACTCTCATGAACTTTATTGGGGCAATTTTCGTTGCGTATTGCTTTGGACATCTTGGCGGATTAACAGAGGGAGAGTATTTAAATAAAACGGTAGCGATAGCGGAAGGGAAGTTACATGAATCATTTGGGAGAACTTTGATTTTAGCAATTGGTTGTAATTGGCTCGTTTGTCTTGCTCTTTGGCTCGCTTACGGGACGAGTGATTTTGTCGGGAAAATCATCGGAATTTGGATTCCAATTATGGCATTTGTAGTGATTGGATTTCAGCAAGTAGTAGCAAATATGTTTGTCATTTCCGCTGTTATTTTTGCTGGTCATCTAACGTGGATGGATCTGGCTAAAAATTTTGTTCCTGTTTTTATCGGAAATGTAATTGGAGGAGCTGGGTTTGTTGGTTTTGCTTACTTTGCTTGTTATCAGAAACAACATTCTAATATGAAATAGAGTTCTTGAGAGGAAGGGTATGTAATGGCTGATCGGTATTCACGACAACAGTTGTTCAAACCAATTGGGAGTAAAGGACAAGAAAAAATTCGAAATAAACATGTGTTAATTGTAGGGGCAGGCGCATTAGGAAGTGCAAGTGCCGAAAGTTTCGTACGTGCAGGTGTTGGCAAGTTGACGATTATCGATCGTGACTACGTTGAATGGAGTAATTTACAAAGGCAACAATTGTACTCTGAACAAGATGCGAGAGAGAAAATGCCGAAAGCAATTGCTGCAAAAAATCGGCTAGAACAAATTAATTCGGAAGTACAAATACATGCTTTCGTAATGGATGCAACTTCAGAAAATATGGAAGGTCTATTAAAAAATGTAGATGTAATCATTGATGCAACAGATAATTTTGATATTCGATTTGTAATAAATGATTTATCACAAAAACATAATATTCCGTGGGTATATGGTTCTTGCGTTGGATCATATGGTATGAGTTATATAATTATTCCGCAAGAGACACCGTGTTTACATTGTATGCTGAAAAATATCCCTGTTACAGGTGTGACGTGTGATACTGCTGGGATTATTAGCCCGACTGTTCAAATCGTCGCAGCATATCAAGTGGCAGAAGCGCTCAAAATTTTAGTGGAAGATTTCTCAGCAATTAGAAAAACATTTTTCATGTTTGATATATGGAGTAATCAAAATCATTTTATAAAATTAGGGAAAATAAAAACAGACGCTTGTCTCTCATGCGGTTTGAATCGAACTTATCCTTATTTATCATACGAAAATCAAACGAAAGCAGCTGTTTTATGCGGAAGAAATACAGTTCAAATTAGAACAGTAGACAATAGGAAATACAATTTTGATGATATAGAAAAAGTATTAAAAAAACTGGGAAAAGTAGATCGGAATCCGTATTTACTATCTTGCCAATTCGATGATTACCGCATCGTTTTTTTTCGGGATGGTCGTGTTTTTATTCATGGTACAAATGATATTTCGAAAGCGAAACAACTATATTATCGCGTATTCGGTTAATAGAGAGGGTGTCAACAATGGAAAGAAGAGTGCCAATTACGGTTGAAGAAGCTGTTCGTAAAGTGATAGGATTTGCTGATAAGGGCTTAAAGGAGCTATTACCAATTGAATTAGCTTATGGACGTATATTAGCAGAGGATTTAGTAGCTGACCATGATGTACCGTCATTTAATCGTTCGCCGTATGACGGATTTGCTATTCGAGCAGAAGATACTAATTTAGCAAGTTATGAAACGCCAATTGTATTTGAAGTAGTGGGTGAAATTGGTGCAGGATCGCTATTCCATGAGAAAGTAGGTCCATTTCAAGCAGTTCGAATTATGACAGGAGCACAAATTCCGAATGGGTGTGATGCGGTTGTTATGTTAGAGCTGACTCGTCAATATGAGAAGAATGGCAACAATTATATGGAAGTGAAGCGATCATTCAAAACGGGCGACAATATTTCTTTTCAAGGTGAAGATGCTCGTAAAGGAACAGTTCTTGCAAAGAAGGGATCGTACATTAATCCAGGTATTTCAGCTCTTCTTGCTACATTCGGTTATAGTGAAGTACCAGTTGCGAGAAAGCCTGTAATTGGACTGTTAGCGACTGGGAGTGAATTACTGGATGTCAATGATTCATTACAGCCAGGGAAAATCCGAAACAGTAATACGTACATGATATTGTCTCAAATTCGAAGAGCGGGCGGAAGAGTAAAATATTTTGGGAAGTTTAGTGATGATTTTAATACGTGTTTTACAGCTGTGAAAGAAGCGCTTGGCCAAGTAGATATGTTAATTACAACGGGCGGTGTATCAGTAGGAGATTATGATTATTTACCAGCTATTTACGAAAAGTTAGGTGCATCTGTTCTTTTTAATAAAGTTGCAATGCGACCAGGAAGTGTTACGACTGTAGCACAATTAAATGGCAAGTTATTATTTGGTTTATCAGGGAATCCATCAGCTTGTTACGTAGGGTTTGAATTATTCGTAAGACCGTGTATTCGGACGTATATGTTTAGTGAAAAAGTACATTTAAAAAGAGAAAAAGCGTTATTAGGAGAAGATTTTCTAAAACCGAATCCATTTACAAGATTTGTACGAGCAAAATTGCAATATGATGAGGGGAAATTAATCGCTTATCCATCAGGGTTTGATAAATCTAGCTCAGTTTCTTCATTGGCAGAATCCAACGCGTTTATCGTATTGCCGGGCGGGACAAGAGGATATAAAAAAGATATGTTTGTCGATGTTCTTTTATTAGAAAATAACGAAGGTAGTGAATGGCCTTGGACATTTCATAAAGTGAGAGGTGGTTTTAATGGGACAAGTGCTATTTGAGATTGTAGATAAACCGATTTTAGTTGAAGAAGTAACGAATAAAGTCGCAAGAAGGGAAGCAGGTGCGATTACAACATTTATTGGTACGGTGAGAGAATTAACAAAAGGAAAACGAACGCTACATTTAGAGTATGAAGCATATAAACCGATGGCAGTAAAACAACTTATGAGAATTGGTGAAGAAATTAGTGAAAGATGGCTGGATGCAAAAGTAGCAATTACGCACCGTGTAGGGCGACTAGAAATAATGGATATTGCGGTAGTCATTGCAGTTTCATCACCGCATCGTAAAGTAGCTTATGAAGCGAATGAGTACGCGATTGAACGTATAAAACGAATCGTTCCAATTTGGAAAAAAGAATTTTGGGAAGATGGAACGATGTGGGTTGGAGATCAACTTGAAAACACACCTTATCCAGAAGGAAAACCAAAGAAGGAAGAATGAGAAAATGATTACAATTTTACTGTTTGCAAATTTGCGTGAGGAAGTTGGATCGGATCGATTAGTAATTTCAGAAAAGCAAGAAATGACAGTGCAGCAATTAAAAGAATGGCTCAAAGCCACCTATTGTTTACAATCGCTGGATAAAGTGATGGTGGCTGTTAATGAAGAGTTTGTAATGAATGAAGAGATGATAAAAGCCGGAGATATAGTCGCATTAATCCCACCCGTTAGCGGGGGATAATAAGCTTTTTCACCAGATGAAGTGCCAAGAAAATGTTGTATATAAATTAGAATAAGAGAAGGGATGAGTTCTATGCTTACTCAAGAACAAATAATGAATGCATTAAAACATGTAGAGGATCCAGAGTTACACAAAAGTGTTGTAGAATTAAATATGGTTAGAAATATACAAATGAACGGAACAGAGGTTAAACTTGAAGTAGTACTAACAATCCAAGGTTGTCCGTTAAAAGCAAAAATTCAACAAGATATTGAAGAATCGCTTCACGCAATTGGTGCCTCTAAAGTGGAGGTAACATTTGGTTCTATGACACAAGAAGAACGTGCAGCTTTAACAGAGAAGTTAAAGCGAAATACTAGAACAGAAACTGGTATGCCGAGCATGCTTCGCCCGGATTCAGGAGTACGTTTTATTACGGTAACGAGCGGAAAAGGCGGAGTTGGAAAATCAACGGTGACAATTAATCTTGCAACTGCACTAGCTCGTATGGGCAAAAAAGTGGGGATATTAGATGCAGATATATATGGTTTTAGTATTCCAGCTATGATGGAAACGAATAAGAAACCAACGATGATTGATCAAACGGCAATTCCAGTCATTAGTCACGGTGTTAAAATCATGTCGATGGGATTCTTTACAGAAGAAAATAACCCAGTGATGTGGCGCGGACCGATGCTAAATAAATGGATTCAAAATTTCCTTGCGAATACGCACTGGGGAGAATTAGATTATTTATTACTTGATTTACCACCAGGTACAGGAGATGTTGCGATTGATGTTGCAGCGATGATTCCGCAAGCGAAAGAAATAATTGTTACAACTCCGCACAATATAGCTTCATTCGTTGCTTCAAGAGTTGGTGTAATGGCAAAACATACGAAGCATGAGATTTTAGGTATTGTGGAAAATATGGCTTATTATGAAGAACAAGATGGATCGAAAAATTATCTCTTCGGAAAAGGCGGCGGCGAAATGCTTGCAGAACAATTGCAAACAGAAGTAATTGCCAAAATACCTTTTGCGAAACGTGAAGAAAATAATGGTTCATCTGTATATGATGAAGATTCTCTTGTTGGAGAAGTGTTTACATCGTTAGCTGAGGATATTATTTATAGAGGATAGAGGGGGAAGTTTAGTATGGCATGTAACATTGATCATTCTATTGAAGATGTGATGAATAAGCTTGAAAGTCAAAAGAATTTTTTACCTGAAGGGATCTTTAAAGAGTTAAAGAGTTTTTTGCAAGGTATTCATTCACAGAAATTATTAAATGATGTTTTTCACCTCCTAAAAAAATATGATTTAGTCAGTGAGGAAGAACGAGAGACGAGAAACGCACAATTGTTGTACATTTTGAATTAAGTACTCTTTGGCTTTAGAATTTTTTCAGAAGGGGTGAATGTGATGGATATGAAAAAGATGATTGAAACGATAGAAGTAACTAGAGTGACTGACGAGGAATTATCGATTTCGAATTTACATCCAAAGCTTGTGAAGTTGTATAGTCAAAAAGATAGTGCAGAGTATACGAAGCTATTAAAATATATTTTATCATTATCCGTACAGCTGAAGCTGAATCTTGTATTGAAATATTTTGGTGTACGTCCCATTGTTGCTGCAGACGAGCGGGTGCAATTTCAAGAGATATTTAAATGCTTAGCTAAGAAAGATGAGAATGGGGAATGGTTTCTAAATTTTGTTTCTTTATATGTAGGGCTAATTGTAGTTCTTCGTTTTGATGAGAAAGTGATTGAGAGCAATTTTTTTGATGATATGGTAGTGGATGAATGTAATGAAATATAAGATTCTACTCATAACATTTTTCAATATTAAATGCTTTAACTGCGATTTTAGTTGGTTATGTAAATATGAAGGTAACTAATTAAGAAAAAGGAATGAAACTAGTTGGATAAAAAGAGTTCTTCAGTTGTTTCCGTCGTTTTTTCGTGTTACTATTAATCGAATTTTTCATAAGGAGAGAAAGCGATGAAATGGATTTATTTTCTTATTATTAACGTTATAGCTTTTAGCCTTATGGGGCTTGATAAACGAAAAGCAAAGAAGAAACAGTGGAGAACGCCAGAAAGTACGTTGTTTTTATCGGCGGCAGCTGGAGGAGCAGTTGGAGCTTGGATCGGCATGTATATGTTTCATCATAAAACTCATAAAAAGAAATTTGTTTTCGGCATACCGTTACTTGTTGTAATAACGGTATGTTTATTATTCGTTGTATGAGAAATGTCGAAAGAAATGCAGATTGATTATTGGTAAAGTGAGCATGTGAGACCGTATAATGGAGAAAAAATGAGAAGAGGAGAAAAAGGAAGATGGGGAGTCAATCAGCAGAGCAAAAAAAAGGGATACTATACGCGGCTGGTGCTTACACGATGTGGGGAATCCTACCGATTTATTGGAAATGGGTTGAGGAAGTTCCAGCAGATGAAATATTAGCACACCGCATCGTTTGGGCATTTGTTTTTATGTTACTCGTATTAGGTGTTACGAAGAGGTTTCGTCAGTTTATTGGGGAATTTGTGAATCTTTTTAAACGACCTAAATTATTAATGTCATTAACAATAGCTTCAGTCTTGATTAGCGGAAACTGGTTTGTTTACATATGGGCCGTTAATCATAATCATGTTATTGAAGCGAGTCTTGGCTATTATATTAATCCGCTTATTAGTATTTTACTTGGTACAGTCGTTTTAAAGGAAAAGTTAAACTTCTGGCAATATGTTGCAGTTGGTTTAGCTGGAGTGGGGGTTATCATTTTAACAGTGCGTTTCGGATCTATTCCGTGGGTTTCTCTTTCACTTGCCTTTTCATTTGGATTATACGGATTAACGAAAAAACTGTTAAACTATGATGCTACAATTGGACTTACGATGGAAACGATGTTGGTGACACCGCTTGCAATCATTTACCTTGTTATGACAGGCGCCCATGGTTTCGGCTCATTTGGATCTATTTCAATGTTATCGACATTACTATTAATAGGAGCAGGTATTGTTACAGCTCTACCACTTTTTTATTTTGCAAAAGGAGCCCAACTTATTCCGCTTTATATGGTAGGTTTTTTACAATATATTGCACCAACAATTAGCTTAATTTTAGGTGTATTCGTATTTGGTGAACATTTCACATCTACTCATATGATTGCATTTTTCTGTATATGGGTTGCATTATTTGTATTCTCGGTAGCGAAGACTAAGTTTTTAGTGCAGAAACAACCGAAATTTATAAAAAATAAATCAGCAAAAGTATCATAATGCGTAGTATTTTCTACGCATTTTTCTTTATACTTATATTATATAGAATTTCCATTATAGTCAGTAAGGAGCTGAGAACATGGAAACAATTTTACATAATGATCCGCTTATGGCAGCTGTAATTTCATGGTTTTTAGCACAATTAACGAAAGTAGTCTTCAAATTAGTTAAAACAGGTGAATTTGATTTTGCAAAGTTTTTTGCTTCAGGTGGGATGCCAAGTTCTCATGCTTCAACAGTTACAGCGCTTGCTACAGGAGTTGGAGTAGTGGAAGGTGTGGAAAGCTCGATGTTTGCGGTTGCTACAATTTTTGCCATTATTGTTATGTATGATGCTTCAGGAGTAAGGCTTGCAGTAAGTAAACAAGCAAAAATATTGAATGACTTTTTTCACGGTAGAGAAACAGAATATAAGAAGTTAAATGAACTTGTTGGGCATACACCGTATGAAGTAGTAGTCGGTGCTTTATTAGGGATTATTGTCGGAGTAGGGTATTGTTTATGAGCAGAACATTTTATATGTTCTGCTTTTCTTTGTTTTTATACATATTCAGCTACCTTTTTGAATATCGTTATACGGATTTCGAAAGGGTGGGTGAGCAACTTGTTATTATATGAAAAAGTGCATGAAGAAATAGCGAGAAGAACAACTGCACTTCAAACAATGCAACGGCAAGATGGTACGTGGCGGTTTTGTTTTGAAGGAGCGCCACTAACAGATTGTCATATGATTTTTTTATTAAAATTATTAGGTAAAGATAAAGAGATAGAACCGTTTGTAAAAAGATTAGCATCACTCCAAACAAATGAAGGAACATGGAAATTGTATGAAGATGAAGTGGGTGGTAATTTATCTGCTACAATTCAATCTTATGCTGCCTTACTTGCATCGGAAAAATATACAAAAGAAGATGTGAATATGAAGCGAGCGGAAATGTTTATAAATGAGCGCGGTGGGGTAGCGCGTGCTCATTTTATGACGAAGTTTTTATTAGCGATTCATGGAGAATATGAATATCCTTCTCTCTTTCATTTGCCAACACCAATTATGTTTCTGCAGAATGATTCCCCTCTCAGTATTTTTGAACTGAGTAGCTCAGCACGTATTCATTTAATTCCGATGATGTTGTGTTTAAATAAAAGATTTCGAGTAGGGAAAAAGTTATTGCCAAATTTAAATCACATTGCAGGCGGGGGCGGAGAATGGTTTCGGGAGGACCGGTCTCCAGTTTTTCAAACGTTAGTAAGTGACGTGAAGAAAATTATAACGTATCCACTTTCTTTGCATCATAAAGGATATGAGGAAGTAGAACGTTTTATGAAAGAGCGTATTGATGAAAATGGAACATTATATAGCTACGCAACTGCCTCGTTTTATATGATTTATGCTTTACTTGCATTAGGACATTCTATTCAATCACCAATTATTCAAAAAGCTATAACGGGAATCACATCTTATATATGGAAGATGGAGAGAGGGAGCCATTTGCAAAACTCTCCATCAACTGTATGGGATACAGCTTTACTCAGTTATGCTTTGCAAGAAGCTCAAGTTCCGAAAGCAAGTAAAGTGATTCACAATGCATCAGCATATTTACTAAGAAAACAGCAAACGAAGAAAGTAGATTGGAGTGTACATGCACCGGATCTCTTCCCGGGTGGTTGGGGCTTTTCGGATGTGAATACGACGATTCCAGATATTGATGATACAACTGCTGCGTTAAGAGCATTGGCGCGAAGTAGAGGGAACGAAAATGTAGACACTGCTTGGAAGCGAGCGGTTAATTGGATTAAAGGATTGCAAAATAATGATGGTGGTTGGGGGGCTTTTGAAAAAGGGGTAACGAGCCGTATATTAGCAAATTTACCAATCGAAAATGCAAGTGATATGATTACAGATCCTTCTACACCAGATATTACAGGAAGAGTATTAGAATTTTTCGGAACGTATACGCAAAATGAATTGCCCGAGAAACAAAAACAAAGTGCGATAAATTGGTTAATGAATGTACAAGAGGAAAATGGATCGTGGTATGGGAAATGGGGAATTTGTTATATATATGGTACGTGGGCAGTGTTGACTGGTTTACGGTCACTAGGAATACCATCTAGCGATCCATCATTGAAACGAGCAGCTTTATGGCTTGAACATATACAGCATGAAGATGGTGGCTGGGGAGAATCTTGCCAAAGTAGTGTGGAAAAAAGATTTGTTACTTTGCCATTTAGTACACCATCCCAAACAGCATGGGCGCTAGATGCCCTCATTTCTTACTATGATAAAGAAACGCCAGTCATTCGAAAAGGTATTTCATATTTGCTCTCCAACTCTTATATAAATGAAAAATATCCTACTGGAACAGGTTTACCAGGTGGGTTTTATATTCGTTATCATAGTTATGCTCATATATATCCATTGCTTACTTTGGCTCATTATGCAAAAAAATATAGAAAATAAACCGAGAGATGTCTCTCGGTTTATTTTGTTGGGTAGTAGGTCCCTTTTGAAAAGAATAAGGTTGTGATGTACCTTATTTTTCGGTTGATTGGCGCTTTTGACGTGCATCAGCGGCATTTGCACGTGCGTTTGCTTCTAAGTCATTGTGGTCAGCGAGTTCGAGAGAGAACTCAACATCAATGCCATCAGTTGCTTTGCTTTGTTTGAAATTCTTTTTGTTCATTCGACACAATCTCCTTGCGTTTATACGATGTTGCAAAGTTAGTTTGACACAAATAGACTTTTTTATACAAAGAGGAATTGGAAAGCAAGGAGCCGAAATATACAGTATAAGTAATAGAAATGGGGGATAGGAATGGAGTTTTTAAATGGGAAAACAGCTGTTGTAACAGGAGCTGCACAGGGAATTGGAAAAGAGATTGCAAGGGTTTATGCAAAACTAGGGGCGAAAGTATTAATTAGCGATGTAAATGAAGAGAATCTACAAAAAACGACACGTGAGTTATCAGATGAAGGATATGAAGTGTGCTCATATCGATGTGATGTGAGTAATCAAAATGAAGCAAAGTCGTTAATTGAATATGCGGTTCAAAAATTTGGTACATTACATATTTTGGTGAATAATGCTGGAATTACAAGAGACGCAATGTTACATAAAATGGAGAAATCTGCTTGGGAACAAGTATTACAAGTGAATTTAACTGGAGTTTTTTATTGTATGCAACCCGCGCTTCTTTACATGAGACAACAAGGGTATGGACGCATTATTAATATATCTTCAATTAGTAGAGAAGGAAACATAGGTCAAGCAAATTATGCGGCTACAAAGGCAGGAGTTGTAGGATTAACGAAAACAGCAGCGAAAGAAGTTGGAAGTTTCGGTATTACTTGTAATGCGATTTGTCCGGGGTTTATGGATACAGATATGACCAAAACGATACCAGATAAAGTGAAAGAAAAGATGGTTGGCGCTATTCCAGTTGGTAGAATTGGAACGCCAGAAGATATTGCGAACGCAGCAGCCTTTTTAGCATCAGAATACGCATCTTATATTACAGGTGAAGTATTAAATGTGAGCGGAGGACTGCAAGTTTAAAGGAATACATAATGAACAGAACCTGACCAGGTAGGTCAGGTTCTTTCTCATTAATTTAAGTTAAGCCAAACGCTCTTTACTTCTGTATAGTTATTTAATGCGTAAGATCCCATTTCACGGCCAAGACCAGATTGTTTAAATCCTCCAAATGGAGATGCTGCATCAAAGACGTTATAACAGTTTACCCATACTGTACCTGCACGTACTTTACTTGCAACATAGTGTGCTGTTTTAACATTTTCTGTCCACACACCAGCCGCTAAGCCGAATTGTGATTTATTTGCACGTTCAATTACTTCATCAATATCGTTAAATGGTATTGCAGAAATAACTGGACCGAAAATTTCTTCTTTTGCGATCGTCATTTCATCATTTACGTCAGCGAATACTGTAGGAGAAACGAAGTAGCCTTGATTGAATGGATTACTTCCTCCGCAAAGGACTTCAGCGCCTTCTTCAATCCCTTTTTCAATGTAGCCCATTACACGTTTTTGTTGTTCTTCGGAAACGAGAGGGCCAATTGTTGTTTCAGGGTTAAGACCGACACCTTGATTTAGTTTTTTAGAATAGAGGACGAGATCAGCCATGACATTATCATACATTTTCTTCGGAACAAATAAGCGTGATCCAGCAGAGCATACTTGTCCTTGGTTAAACATAACACCAGAAAGTGCACCAGGAATCGCGCGAGATAAATCAGCATCTGGCAATATGATATTTGGTGATTTACCGCCTAATTCAAGTGTAACGCGTTTTAATGTTTCGGATGCTTGTCGCATAATTTGTTTACCGACAGGAGTAGAACCGGTAAATGCAATTTTATCAACGAGTGGATGATTAACGAGAGCTTGTCCAGCTGATTCACCGAATCCAGGTACGATATTAATAACACCTTTCGGGAATCCAGCTTCTTCAATTAATTCAGCTAAGTATAGAGCAGATAGTGGAGTTTGTTCTGCAGGTTTTAAAACGATTGTACATCCTGTAGCAAGCGCTGCTCCCATTTTCCACATTGCCATAAGAAGCGGGAAGTTCCAAGGGATAATTTGACCAACGACACCAACAGCTTCATGGCGTGTATAGTTAAAGTAATCACCGGAAACAGGAATTGTTTGACCAACGATTTTCGTAGCCCATCCAGCGTAATAGCGCATATGCTCAATTGCAAGTGGTATGTCTGCTGCCATTGTTTCACGGATTGGCTTTCCGTTATCTAATGTTTCGAGCTGTGCAAGCTCTTCTTTATGTTCTTCCATTAAATCAGCTAACTTGTACATGAGACGGCTTCGCTCAGCGGTGCTCATACGAGACCAAGGACCTTCGTCAAAAGCCATACGAGCTGCGACTACAGCTTTATGAATATCTTCGCGACCAGCTTCAGAAACGACGGCAAGTGTTTCACCAGTTGCTGGGTTAGGTGTTTTAAATGTTTTACCGGAAGCGCTTTCAATGAAAGATCCATTCACATATAACTTTTTTGTACCTTGAAGAAATTTCTCTACCTTTTCATGAAGATTTACAGCTAGTTGACTCATTGTATAACCCCCTTGAAAATATAATGTAAACGCAGTACGAGACGGCGCTTATTCCGAAATCAAGGATGTGGAAACTAGATGGAAAGCCTCTAATTAAAATCATAATTAAGAAATACTGAAAATTCAAATTTCATTTGTGTTACAATTGTAAAAAATATGTAATGTAAGAGAATCTTCTATATGATTATAAAAAATCCTGCTTGTTTTTGCTTTCTAGTAGGAAAAACTAGAAGAACAATGGTACAATAATACATCGTGAGAGGAGGGGTAAAAATGAAAGATTATCATGATGATCCACGCTTTCGAATAGCCCATAGAGAAGCGTTAATTGGTCTTGGACTTGCTATTATTAATTTTATAATATGGTACGGATTTGCTTATGGGCTTGGTAGTAAAAATCCGAATGAATATACATATGTATTAGGTTTTCCCGCATGGTTTTTTTATAGCTGTATCGTTGGATTTATCGTTATGGTTATTTTACTTAGTTTAGTTGTTCGTTTTGTATTTCAAGATATTTCACTCGATGAGGAAGAAAAAAGTGAGGAATAATAGATGAATTGGTATGTAATCATTCCAATGATAATTTCGTTTATCGTTGTATTTTTAATTGGTGTATATGCTTCAAGACGTGTGCAAGCAACTGCTCATAATAAATTTTTACAAGAATATTTTCTTGGTGGGCGTGAGCTAGGCGGTTTATTATTAGCGATGACAATGATTGCTACGTACGGTAGTGCAAGTAGCTTTATTGGTGGCCCTGGTATTGCTTACAATATGGGTCTTGGATGGGTACTGTTATCTGCGATTCAAGTTGTAACAGGCTATATCGTTTTAACGGTTATCGGTAAAAAGTTTGCAATTATCGCTAGGAAGATGGAAGCAATTACTCTTATCGATTATTTAAAAGGGAGATACAATAATAAAGCAGTTGTTATACTTTCTGCGTTATGTATTATTATCTTTTTATTTTCAGCGACAGTAGCCCAGTGGGTCGGTGGTGGACGATTAATCGAGTCACTAACTGGTCTATCGTATACAACAGCACTATTTTTATTTACTTTTTCTGTACTTGTGTACGTATTAATTGGTGGATTTCGTGCAGTTGCTCTATCAGATACATTATTAGGAATCATTATGTTAGTTGGAACGACAATCATTTTAATTGCTACTGTCATTGCTGGTGGTGGAATTGAAAAGATTATGCAGGAACTTGTTCAAATTAATCCAAAGTTAATTACACCATTCGGAGCAGATGGCAGTTTAACGAAATCATATGTTACATCATTTTGGATTTTAATTGGAATTGGCGTTGTCGGCTTACCGCAAATTAGCGTGCGTGCCATGTCTTATAAAAATTCAAAAGCGATGCATCAAGCTTTAATAATTGGAACCGTTGTCGTTGGCACAATTATGATCGGTATGCATTTAACTGGTGTATTTGCAAGAGTAGTACTTCCAGGTATAACGGTACCAGATAAAGTAATGCCGCTACTTGCGATGGAAGTGTTACCTCCTTGGTTAGCTGGAGTTTTCTTAGCTGCACCGATGGCAGCGATTATGTCTACAGTAAACTCTTTATTATTACTTGTAAGCTCGTCAATTATTAAAGATATATATGTAAATTACATAAATAAAGATGCAGCAGACAGTACGATAAAAAAAGGAAGTTTGTGGATTACTGGTATTGTAGGACTACTCGTTTATGCAGCGGCGATTAAACCACCAGATTTTTTAATATGGCTAAATTTATTTTCTTTCGGTGGATTAGAAGCAGCATTCATTTGGCCAATCGTATTAGGATTATATTGGAGGAAAGGAAATGCTACAGGAGCGCTTGCGTCTATTTTAGTTGGGGTAGGCTCATATATGTGTATTCATCTTTTCTATCCAAATCCGTTCGGTATACATACAGTTGTCTTCCCGATTTGTTTTGCGTTTATCGCTTATGTTATTGGAAGTATGAGTGCTGTAAAAAAAACAGTATAGGTTAGCTGAAGAACGTAGTCCTTATAAGACTGCGTTTTTTCGTATGAATTTGTTCTTTTTTTATTCTGTATATCCACGGTTATTCATAAATTAATAACAACTGAGGGGATGGAGTTGAGGTCGATGAAAAAAGTGTTATTTTTAGGAGACCCAGGAATTGATGACTCTTTAGCAATTATGTATGGATTGTTGCATCCTGATATTGATATTGTTGGTGTAGTAACGGGATATGGAAATGTAACACAAGAAAAGGCGACAAGTAATGCCGCATATTTATTGCAAATGGCAGGACGGGAAGATATACCTGTTATTAATGGTGCGAAAATTCCTTTATCCGGAGATATTACGACGTATTATCCAGAAATTCATGGGACAGACGGTTTAGGGCCAATTAAACCTCCAAAAACTTTTTCACCAAATATAAAGCCTTTTTGTACATTTTTTGATCTTCTTGAAAAATATAAAGGAGAATTAATAATAGTCGATGCTGGTAGATCAACAACATTAGCGACAGCATTTATTTTAGAAAAGCCGATGATGAAGTATGTGAAAGAATATTATATAATGGGCGGTGCTTTCTTAATGCCTGGCAATGTAACACCAGTCGCAGAGGCGAATTTTCATGGTGATCCCATTGCGTCACAATTAGTTATGCAAAATGCCAAAAATGTGACATTAGTGCCACTTAACGTTACATCTGAAGCAATTATTACACCGGAAATGGTAAAATATATTACGAAACACTCTAAAACGAGTTTTAATAAGTTAATCGAGCCGATATTTACGTACTATTATAAAGCTTATAGAAAGTTAAATCCGAAAATAAAAGGAAGTCCAGTACATGACGTCGTTACAATGATGGTTGCGGCAAATCCATCCCTTTTAGATTATGTATATCGTCGTGTCGATGTAGATACAGCTGGAATTGCAAAAGGAGAGAGTATTGCTGATTTTCGGCCTCAACCTGATGCAAAAGCATTAAAAAATTGGGTGCGAATTGGTTGGTCGTTACATTATAAAAAGTTTCTTGAGGATTTTGTGAAATTTATGACGTAGACATAATAGGAGCATACAAGTTAAAATAATGGAGATGGTTATGTAAATGACCATCTCCATTATTTTGTTTTTAAATGATAAATAGAGAAGAGTTACACAATAGGAGAGGAATTTTACTTGAAAAAAACTATAGTATGCGCAGTAATTGTGGGTATTTTTGTTTTGCTAATATCGGGTAACTTTTTAGTGAAAAAAGTGTGGAGTTCAAATAATGATGATGCACAGTATATTGCATCTTTTATTGAAGAACATAAAGATGAAAAAAATAGTGCGCTTCTAGTAAAGCGAAATGATAAAGTTGTTTATTCTGTAAACCCAAATGTTGTATTGCCAGTTGCTAGTACGATGAAATTAATTGTGGCGCTTGAATATACGAAACAAGTTACTGAAGGGAAAATTGATTCTTCTAGTTTCGTGTCGATTAATGATGTGAATCGCTATTATGTGCCGAATACAGATGGTGGTGCACAAGATAGATGGCAAAAGTATTTGGAGAAAACGGGCAAGATAACTGAAGGAGCGGTTTCTTTAGAAGAAGTGGCAAAAGGAATGGTTAAGTTTAGTTCGAATGCAAATGCTGAATACTTAATGGAATTGTTAGGATTAGATAACATCAATCGAAATTTACAAAGTTTATCACTTCCTGCACATCAACCACTATTTCCAATCGTTTCATCTTTGTATATCCCGGGATATTTGCATAAAGAATTACATGTTCCAAAATATAAAATAGAGAAAAAGTTAAAAGAAATGTCTCAAGAGCAATATCGTGAATATGCGATGATTATTCATGAACGCTTAAAGAAGAAGGGACCATTATTACAGAAGGAAATTCCGCTTTATTTAGAGGAACGTTACGACAAAATTTGGTCAGATAGATTACCAGCAGCTTCTGCAAATGATTATATGGTATTACTTCAAAAGGCAAACCATAAAGGTGGCTTGACAGAAGCTGAAGAAAAAGTGTGGGCAAATATCGTTGAAACAGACATGAGTGCCAAGAAATACCGTAAAACATTTAGACATGCTGGGCAAAAGAATGGTTATACACCATGGACGGTTACAAAAGCAGTTTACGCTATGGATAAACGTGGAAACTGTACGGAGATTGTGTTTTTGGCGAACAATTTAAATGAAGACGATAGTGCAGAAATACGGAAACATTTAGCAAACTTACATTTCCAAGTGTTGCAAAGTGATAAGTATGATGCGACTTTTATTAAATAAACTCGGTGCAGAGAGCACCGAGTTTATTTTTATGTACAGGCACTTTTTTTCTATCAATGGGTATGATGGGTAGTAATACTTAGGTGAGAGGGGAAAAGGTGATGAAACAGAGTAAGGAAGAGTTTATAAAGAGTGAAGGCGCTGATTTCCCTGGAAAAACATATGTGGATTGTGTATTACAACATGTATTTGATTTTCAACGAAATTACTTATTGAAAGATATGTTTCAAGTGCATAAAGCACATATTACGATGCTGACTGAAGAAAGTTTAATAAAAATAGAAGAAGCTAAAGTTATATTAAACGCACTTAGAAAAGTAGAGCGAATACCAAAAGATAAATTGGTATATACAGAGCAGCATGAAGACCTCTTTTTTTTAATCGAACATTTAATTTCTCAAGAAGCGAAATGCGATTTTGTAAGTAATATGCATATTGGTAGAAGTAGAAATGATATGGGTGTAACGATGTATCGCATGAGTTTAAGGCGGTATATATTACGATTAATGGAACATCATTTGCTATTGCAAGAAAGTGTACTGCAACTTGCTGATGATCATAAGGAAACGATCATGCCAGCTTATACACATACACAACCGGCACAGCCAACAACATTTGGTCATTATACTTTAGCAATTTATGATACGATGCAAAGAGATTTAGAACGAATGAAAAAAACGTACCAGCTTTTAAATCAGTCTCCAATGGGGGCGGCTGCACTCTCTACAACAAGTTTCCCGATTAAACGAGAACGAGTTGCTCATCTACTTGGATTTACAACTGTAATTGAGAACTCATATGATGCTGTTGCCGGAGCGGATTATTTATTAGAAGTTAGCTCGCTACTTATGGTAATGATGACGAATACGAGTAGATGGATTCATGACTTTTTGTTGTTAGCAACGAAAGAATATGACGGTATTACTGTTGCAAAGCCATATGTACAAATTAGTAGTATTATGCCGCAAAAACGAAATCCGGTTTCAATTGAACACGCTCGTGCAATTACGAGTAGTGCTTTAGGAGAAGCATTTACAGTATTTCAAATGATTCATAATACACCATTTGGTGATATTGTCGATACGGAAGATGACTTGCAGCCATATTTATATAAAGGGATTGAAAAGGCGATTCGTGTTTTTTGTATGATGAATGCAGTGATCCTAACGATGAAAGTAGAAGAAGAAACGTTAAAAAGTCGTTCCTATAAACATGCAATAACGATAACGGATTTCGCTGATGTTTTAACGAAAAATTATGAAATTCCATTTCGGCATGCTCATCATGCAGCAAGTGCTATTGCAAATATGTCATTGGAGCAGAAAAAAGAACTACATGAATTACACTTCAAAGATGTAAATATGTATTTGCAAGAACATTTTAAAATAAATTTATTAGAAAAAGAGTGGAAAGAAATTATATCGCCAGAAGCTTTTATTCAAAAAAGAAATGTATACGGTGGACCGAGTAAAAAAGAAATGAAGCGTATGATTAAAAATCGAAAAGAGTCCTTTCGAAAAGAAGAAGATGTATTTGAAAAGGAAAAACAGAGAATTTTACAAGCTGAAAATGCCTTGAATACATTAGCTTTGAATATTATTGAATCGTAAAAGAGGGATTTAATGAATTAATCGCCAATACTTAATTAAAATATAAATAGAGAGAAGAGATTGTCGATGATTCAATTACATGTATATGAAGAGATTTTTCATTTTAAAGAAGATGTTACACCATTTCTAGAAAAGAATGAGCAGGAAAACAATCTCATATTAGGTGTATTACAAATGGTTCAAGAACCGATATTTATGGGGATAGCGAAACAAGGAGAAGACATTGCGGTTGTATTTCTGCAAACAGAAGAGAAGAAACAAATCATTGTTGCAACTTCTGAAATTTCGGGAGTAGCTATTGAGGAACTTGCAAAAGAGTTAACGAAAGTATATCCGGATATTCCTGGATTGATCGGTAATAAGAAAATTGTACAGAAATTAGCGGAAGAGATTGCGGTATTAGAAAATAAGAAAATGAATGTTGCAATGGAGCAAGGTGTGTATGAGTTGAACAGAGTAAAGAAGAAGTGTAATGCGAATGGACTTTTTCGAGCGGTAAATAATGATGAATTACCATTAATAGAACAGTGGATATATCAATTTTGTGAAGATGTAAAGCTTCCTACTACGAAAGAAGAAGCAAAACAAACTGCATATACATTAATAACTACAAATCGACTGTTTGGTTTGGAAGTGGATGGAAAACTCGTTTCTGTAGCTGCAAAAACGAGACCAACTAAAAATAATATAACAGTTAATTTTGTATATACGCCGAAAGAAGCAAGGAAAAAGGGATACGCATCTAAGTGTGTAGCGGCACTTAGTCAACGTATGTTAGATGAAGGGTACAAGACGACTACGTTATATACTGATTTAGCGAATCCGACATCGAATAAAATTTATCAAGAAATTGGTTATGAGCAAATTGCGGAGTCTGTGCTTATATTTTTAGAGAAGTAGAACAAAAAGGCGTGCTATTTTAGCACGCCTTTTTGTTATTCATCGATTCTAATAACCTCGCCTTGAGGGAAGTCCTCAGTTTCTAGTAAGTTACGAATAGCTTTCGCAACATATTCAGGTGATAATAGTTTTCCTTCTTCTTTTAATGCAATGAAGCGGTCCAAATTTATGAAATCTTCTTTATTTGTTTCGCGAATTTGTGATTGCATATTTGTATCAACAACGCCAGGTGCAAAAGCGACGATTTTTACTGGATATTCTTTTTCCACTTCTTCAGTTGCTACGCACTGTGTAAACATATTTACACCAGCTTTCGTTGTACAATAAGCGCCCCAGCCAAAGTAAGGGTTTTTTCCTGCGCCAGATGAAATGTTAATAACGCGTTTATCTGCTTTCCAGTCTTTCGTATGTTTCATAAACGTAGATGTAAGAATCATAGGTGCAAGTAAATTAATGTGAACGTTCGTAATGAATTGTTCGCTTTCTGCTTTTTCAATTGGTTTCATAGGTGCAACTGTACCCGCATTATTAATTAAATGAATAGAGGATACATTGTCTTTTTTAATAGATGAAATGATCTCTTTAAAGTTAGTTTCTAAGTTATGTACATCTTGAAGATCTAGGGAATGAAAAATGCAATTGCTGTTATATTGCTCTGCAAGTTTCGTAAGCTCTTTATTTTCTCTTCTAGAAATAGAGATGACAGTTGTATTTTTTTCTAATAATTGCGTAGCGATTGCCTCACCTAAACCTTGTGAAGTTCCTGTTATGATAACGTAGCGCATAGTTTTATAAACCCCTCTCATATGTGCGGAATTTTGTTGGACAACGTACATTGTATAGTTTGTCTACATTTTATAGTATAGAGCACTTTTTACTATAATTGAAATGAGATGATTGTGTGCCTTTTATAAATAGGTTTACGACAACAGTACCTGGTGCCGTCACGTTTACTGGGAATACGCTGGGACTTAGCCCTACATCACCTGCACCAGGTAATATTTTTGGTACACTTGCTGTGTTTACGACAGTAAATACAGCATTGCAAGTACCAGGGTTCCCAGCAGGGACAACAGATGAATGGCAATTGAATTCTTCAAGTGCAATTTTAAATCTTCCAGCGGGAAGCAGTGTATTATATGCAGAATTAGTTTGGGCTGGTACTTTCCGGACTGATACGGAAGATGTGTTACCATTTTTAAATGATAACATTACATTTACAACGCCAGCAGGGACGTTTTCTGTTACGCCAGATCCTGCTACCGCGCAGCAAGGTTCAGTAGGAAATCAGTTTTATTATGCTCGCTCTGCCAATGTAACAAATCTTGTTAGTGCAGGTGGAGCAGGCACATATACAACGGGTGCTGTGCCAGCTGCAAGAACTTCAGCCGACCCAACAATCAGTCGTTCAGCTGGATGGACGCTTGAGGTTGTGTATCAAAATGCAAGTTTACCACTTCGGAATTTGTCAGTATATGCAGGTCAAGAAATTATCGATGCTTCATCCCCGCCAGTTGATGCTACAATTTCAGGTTTTGCTACGCCGGCAACAGGAGCTGTTACAGGAAGAGTGCTCGTAACTGCTCAAGAAGGTGATTCTAACATTGTTGGAGATCAACTTCGCTTTGGGCCGAATGCAAATGCTACAGTTGCATTATTCGGACCGAGAAATCCTGCGAATAATTTCTTTCAGTCACAAATTTGTAATGATAGTGGAAATTTAGATACGAGCGGCACGTTTGGAGATTTGAATCAGCCGTTAGGGGTAGCTTTGGCCGTCCGAAGACAAGGGTGGGATATTACGAATGTAGATGCCTCCTCATCTTTAGTAAACAGTCAAACATCAGCAACGGTTCGATTTGTTACAAATGGAGATGGATACGCAGCAGCTGGTTTTGGTGTTCAAATTGATGCAACAGGTCCAATTATTAATCCTGTTAAATCAGTTAATAGAACAGTCGCAGGGGTAGGGGATACCCTCACTTATACGATTACGGTCCCAAATACAGGAACAGGAAGTGCAGAAAACGTTGTATTACGTGATAGTATTCCGAACGGAACGACGTTTGTTGCAGGTAGTGTTACGGTAGGGGGAGTAACACAGCCGAATGCAAACCCTTCTAATGGAATTAATTTAGGTACAATCCCAAATAACACGCAAAGAATTGTTACATTTCAAGTTCGAATAATATCATTCCCGAATCCCAATCCTATTTTAAATCGTGCAATGGTGTCATATCAATTTCGTCCTTTCGTTGGTAGTCCTCCTATTACAAGTACGTCTTCTTCAAACACAGTACAAACGACAGTGAATCAAGCAACTATAAGTATGCAGAAATCTGTAGATTTACAGACGGCAACGCTTAATGATGTATTAACGTACACAGTTAATATCACAAATAATGGAAATGTCACTGCGAGCAATGTTATTTTTGTTGATAGTATCCCTGCTGGAACAACATTTGTCGCAAATAGCGTTACGGTAAATGGAGTAGCGCGTCCAGGAGCGAATCCAGCAAGTAGTATTAATCTAGGAAGTATTAATGCTTCGCAAACGACTGTAGTGCGCTTTCAAGTTCGAGTAACATCGAACCCTCTTGTCAATCCAATTCCGAACCGTGCAAGTGCAACATTTACCTTTACTCCAGTGCCTGGTCAACAACCAGTTTCAGGGCAAGCGACAAGTAATACTGTAGTTACGACAATTAATATAGCTGATATAACAACGAGAAAAACAGTGGATAGAGCTTTTGCAACGGTTAACGATGTTCTTACGTACACGGTAACAATTCAAAATACAGGAAATGTACTTGCAACGAACGTTATTTTTCAAGATCCAATACCAATTGGAACGACATTTATAGCAAATAGTGTGACTGTGGATGGGGTTTCACAACCTGGGGTAAATCCAGCGACTGGGTTTACAGTAGCAAATATATCTCCCGGCGGAAGTAGGACAGTGACTTTTCAAGTACGAGTGACATCAACGCCATCAGGAGGCACAATTGCGAATCGCGGAAATGTAACTGCTAATTTCGTCGTTATTCCAAATCAGCCACCAATAACGATTAATAGACAAACGAATACAGTTGTGACACAAGTTAATACAGGCGGTTTAAATGTAATAAAAGAAGTGAATACAACGCAAGCGGCAGTAGGAGACACTTTAACATACACAATTGCCGTTCAAAATACAGGGAATGTTCCGTTAACAAATGTATTTTTCCAAGACCCTATTTCTTCTGCTGTTTCATTTGTTGCAAATTCTGTAACAATTAATGGAGTACAGCAAAGTGGACTAAATCCGAATACAGGATTCTCTCTTCCGAATATTCCTGCGGCTCAAACGGTTGTAGTCACATTTGACGTAGTAATTGTACAGAATCCAGAAAATGAAGATATTTTAAATCAAGCAAATGTAACAGCAAGCTTTCAAGTGAATCCGAATGAACCACCAGTAACAATCAATGTACCGAGTAATGTTGTGAATACGACAGTACAATCAGGAAACTTTGAAGTTGTGAAAGCAGTCAATACGGATGTTGCAACAGTAGGGGATATTTTAGTATATACAATAGAAGTCATAAATGCAGGTAGTGTACCAGCTACGAATGTATTTTTCCAAGATTCAATTCCCCAAGGGACATTATTTATTGAAAATAGTGTAGTTGTGAATGGTGTTTTACAAGAAGGGGCAGATCCAGAACTTGGATTCCCATTAAATAATTTGCCTACTGGCGCCAGTGTTATTGTTACATTTGAAGTATTAATTGATGAAATTCCCCAAGGAAATAATGTTGTAAATAATGCGAATGTAACTGGAGATTTCCTTGTAAATCCAACAGAGCCGCCGATTACTGTAACAGTACCAAGTAATACTGTTATGACGATCGTGAATTCTTCAGGGTTAAATGTAATGAAAAGTGTAAGTGCTACTGAAGCCGGTGTAGGAGATACGTTAACGTATACAGTTGGTATACAAAATAGTGGAACGGTGACAGCGACAAATGTATCATTCCTTGATCCGATTCCAGTTGGAACCACTTTTGTAGCGAATAGTGTAACAATAAACGGGACGCCTCAACCAGGTTTAAACCCTCCTACTGGATTTCCACTTGCTAATATTCCAGTAGGAGGAATGGTGACGGTCACTTTTCAAGTGACAATCACGAGTGTACCACCAAATAGAGTTCTTCCGAATAATGCGAATGTCACTGCTGATTTCCAAGTAAGTCCTCTCCAGCCACCAATTACAATTGTAACGATTAGTAATATTGTTGTGACGCGAGTGAATGTAGGATCACTTAATGTAATGAAGAGTGTAAATACACTACAAGCCGGTGTAGGAGATACGTTAACGTATACGATTCTTATTCAAAATACAGGAACTGTTCCTGCAACGAATATTGTTTTTCAAGATCCAATTCCGTCTGGTACTGCCTTTGTAGCAAATAGTGTGACGATAAATGGAGTCGTACAGCAAGGCGCGGATCCTATGCTAGGTTTCCCGGTACCAAATATTCCGGTCGGGCAAACGGCTACGATTACGTTTCAAGTTACAGTGACGAGTGTTCCGAGCGGTGGAAATATAAGAAACCAATCGAACGTTACTGCAAGTTTTCTTATAAATCCAGCAAACCCTCCAATAACGACTGTTACAAATAGTAATTTTGTAGTGACGCAAGTAAACACAGCACAGTTAAATATACAAAAATCTTCATCTGTACAACAAGCAGCACTTGGAGAAACTTACACGTATTCTGTTGTCATTCGAAATAACGGTACAGTAACAGCAACGAATGTCTCTTTCCTTGATCCAATTGCTTTAGAAACAACTTTTGTAGCAAATAGTGTAACGATAAATGGAACGCCACAACCTGGATTTGACCCAAATGTTGGTTTTCCGCTTCCTAATATTGCAGCTGGAACATCATTGACAGTAACGTTCCAAGTTACGGTAGTTGCACCGTCTACACGTGGAGCGGTATTAAATACAGCATCTGCTACAGCCACTTTCTTATTAAATCCTTTACAGCCACCTGTAACAACAACGAATTCAAGTAATACAACGGTAGTTACAATACCGTTACCTCCTCCTGGTGAAGTAACTGCAACAAAAACAGTTGATGTTGCAACTGGGGCCGTTGGGGATGTATTAACGTATACTGTGCTCATTTCAAACGTAGGAATTATCCCTGTTACAGATGTGTTCTTCCAAGATGTCATACCAGAAGGAACGACGTTTGTTGACAATAGTGTAACGATAGGTGGAGTGCAGCAACTTGGTTTAAATCCAGAAATAGGATTTACAGTTACTCCATTATTAATCGCTGGTGGAAGTATTGAGGTCACATTCCAAGTGACGATTACAGAAATTCCAGATAATGAAGTCATATTAAATGATGCAGATGTTACATTTACTTCACAACCAAATCCGCAGGAACCACCGATTACGGAAACGATATTAACAAATTTAGTCGTTACGACAATTAATATAGCCTTTATTTTTCCATTGAAACTAGTAGATAAAGAAGTAGCGACGGTAGGAGAAATATTAACGTATGATGTATTGATTTTTAATTTCGGAACAGTGCCAGCGACGAATGTTCAATTTATCGATACTACTTCCGCGGGTGTAGCATTTGTACCAGGAAGTGTGAGCATAAACGGGGTACCAGCACCAGGATTAGATCCTTTCATTGGTTTTACAGTTCCAGATATACCTGTCGATGATTTTGTACTTGTCACATATCAGGAAGTGGTTACAAGCATACCAGAAGGTGGAACGATTGTTAATTTTGTAGACGTTACAGCTACATTTGCTGTAAGTGAAACAGAACCGCCTATTACGGAAACAACGACAAGTAATACGACATTAACAGAAATCAATGAGCCTGGTTTGAATGTTTTAAAATCAGTGAGTCAGCCGGTTGTTGCAGTAGGCGATACAATCACATATACAACAGTAGTTCAAAATACAGGAACAGTGCCAGCAACGAATGTTCAATATAGTGATGTATTACCTTCCTCTATAGCATTCGTGCCGAACACTGTAACGATAGACGGTGTGTTACAACCTGGATTCAATCCGAATAATGGATTCCCGCTTCCAGATATAAACCCAGGTGAAAGTGTAGAAGTCATCTTCCAAGTAACCGTTGTTAGTGCGCCATCAAACGGAACAATTGCCAATACGGCAAATGTAACTGGAAGTTTTGTATTAGTACCAGGAGAACCACCAGTTATAGTAACAGAGCCGAGCAATACAACACTTACAACTGTAAATAGAGGGCAATTTAATGTTATTAAACAAGTAAATAGGGTTGCTACTCTCGTTGGAGATATATTAACGTATACGGTTCAAATAACAAATACTGGAACAGTAACAGCTAATGCTGTTCAGTTTGTTGATACCATTTCAGCAGGGGGGTCATTTGTACCAAATAGTGTAACGATAAATGGAGCCTCGCAACCAAACTTAAATCCGATTACTGGATTTGGAGTTGGAGATATCCCAGTTGGTGAAACAGTTATAGTGACGTTTCAAGCGACAGTTACAAACATCCCGTCATCAGGAACAATTACGAACGTTGCAAATATAACAGGAAGCTTTACTTTAGTGCCAGGAGAACCACCAGTTGTAGTAACAGAGCCGAGTAATACGACGATAACTAGAGTGAATAGAGGACGATTCAGCGTTATAAAATCTGTAAATAAAGAAGCGACACGATTAGGAGATACGTTAACGTATAGTGTGCAAGTTACAAATACGGGAACGGTAACAGCAACGAATGTTCAGTTTATCGATGTTCCATCACCTAGTTTAGAATTCGTTCCTGGAAGTGTACAAATAAATGGGATTCCGCAAGTAGGTTTAGATCCATTTGTAGGCTTTGCATTGCCTGATCTTGCAGTAGGGGATAGTGTATTAATTACATTTGAAGTAAATGTAATCGCAGTTCCGCCTTCTAGTAGCATTATGAATACAGCAAGAGTAACGGGTGATTTCGAATTGATTCCAGGAGAACCTCCGTCTACAATTACAAATTCAAGTAATACGACGGTTACGCCGGTAAATAGAGGTAGCTTAGATATGCTAAAAGAAGTAGACCATTCAGTTGTTGGTGTAGGAGAAACGGTAACGTATACTGTTCGTATATTAAATACTGGTACTGCTGATGCAATGAATGTTCAATTTATCGATGTGCTATCTCAGGAAGCTGATTTCGTTCCAAATAGTGTAACGATAAATGGGGTTCCGCAACCGGGGGTAAATCCGCAGATTGGATTTACGATACCTGATATACCAGTTGGTGAGACGGCACTTGTAACATATGAAGCTACGATTACAAGTTTTCCGGATGGTGGTACAGTAGTGAACGTTGCTGGGGCGTTAGCAGAATATATTTTAGTACCAGGGGAGCCGCCAGTTACAGTGATGGATACAAGCAATACAGTTATAGTGACGGTAAATACTGCAATCTTATTTGTTGCAAAAGGAGCAAACTTTGAAGTAGCAATGATAGGGGATGTTGTCACTTACGGAATCGCTGTTATAAATGATAGTACAGTTCCTGTGACCAATATTGTGTTAACAGATATCATTGATCCGAATACGCTATTTATAAATGGTACGGTAACGGTAAATGATGTACCTCTTCCATTTGCTAATCCGAATACTGGTATTCCGTTAGGTGATTTTCAGCCAAATGATGCAGCAATTATTAATTTCCAAGTTGTAATAATAGGAGGGCAAGTAAATAATTTAGTTACAAATACTGCTACAGCGAATGGGCTTGCAACTGTAAATCCGAATGAGCCGCCAGTAGTAGTTGAAGGTGATAGTAATACAGTTGTTATCCCGTTTATTCCTCAAAATGTCTCAACGACAGTCGTAAAAACGGCAGATTTACAGGTAGCAACAATTGGAGGTGTCATTACGTTTACGACAGTCATCACAAATACGGGTGATACTGTAATGCAAAATATTCGTTTTCAAGATATGTTAGATAGTAGTGTTCGATTTGTTCCTGGAAGTGTAACGGTTGATAATACGCCAGTGCCGAATGTAAGCCCGGCAGTAGGGTTTCTTATCGGAAGTTTAAATCCTGGTGAAGCAAGGACAGTTTCGTTCCAAGTAGCAGTACAGAGCGCGCCAAATGGTTCAGGAAATTATATAAATCAAGCGAGTATTCGTTTTGAACATCAAGTAGGCACAGTATTGCCACCTGTTACACAAATAGTAGAAAGTAACATAGTTGTCATTCCATTTGTTCCAACGATTGAACAAATTTGCGAAACGAATCTTAATTGCTTAGGGAAAATTCCTTTTCAATGTTCTCCGTGTGATCATTTGCAAATAAAGAAAAAATAAATGAAGAAAGAGCATCCTGTAAGAGAAGGATGCTCTTTCTTCATTAATCATGTAGATTCTTTTTCGGGCGAGGTGAAAAATTCGTCGATTTTGTCGGAAAGTAGTAATGGAATAGCTCCTTTTATAACAGAAATGTCCCAGTCCCACCATGCAAGATTCTCTAGTTTGTCAATTGTTTCTTGCGGGAAACGATATCGAATAAATTTTGCTGGATTACCAGCCACAATTGCATATGGAGGGACGTCTTTTGTAACAACACTTTTTGCACCAATAATGGCACCGTTACCAATTGTAACACCAGATAAAATGCAGGATTGATAACCAATCCATACATCATTGCCAACTACGATATCACCTTTTGAAGAAGGGTGACCAGTAATATGTGCTCCTTCATCAAAAAGTGCATTAAATGGATAAGTCGTTATCCAGTCTGCGCGATGTTCACCGCCAAGTATGAAAACGACTTCTTCTGCTAATGAACAAAACTTACCTATTTTCAATTTTGTTTCATCGTTCCAAGAAAAAATGGTTGGCCCTACTTTACTATAAGTATAATCACCAATATCATATTTATTATATTCAGGTTTTTGATTTAAATATAACATGCTTCTTTAGCCTCCTTTCTCAATTAAGCGATACGTATGGAATATTATATGCAAGATGTAGTAATGTGAACTGTATTAATAGGTGAAATGAACAAAAGGGAGTGGGATGTATGCGATACGAAATGGGTTTATATAATAAACCGTTTCAGTCAATTCAATCAGGGAAAAAAGTATATGAAGTACGCCTATACGATAAAAAACGTCAACTAATAAACAAAGACGATGAAATCGTATTTACGAATCTTACGACAACAGAAATGATGACGGTAAAAGTAACGGAAATAAAGCGATACGAGAGCTTTAAAGCTATATATGAACAAATCGATAAAAAATTATTGGATTGTGAAAATGATAGTTTAGAGGAAATGTTAGAAAGTACATACAAAATATATACGAAAGAACAAGAAAAAGAGTGGGGAACAGTTGCGATTCGTATTGAGGTAATAAAATGATAAGAAATCGCGGAGCCGCTATCATTGTACAGGAAGGAAAAATCGCTCTTATAAAACGTATTCGAGAAGAGGAAAGATATTATGTTTTTCCTGGCGGAGGGATTGAGGAAGGTGAAACGCCTGAAGAGGCAACGAAAAGAGAGGTATACGAAGAATTAGGGGTACATATACAAGTGGAGCACCTTATTGCAAAGGTAAAATATAAAGGAAATGAATATTATTATGCTGCCTATATTACAGGCGGAGTGTTCGGAAGCGGAACAGCTGAGGAATTTCAGCTGGAAGGTAGGGGAAATTATATTCCGTTATGGCTACCGATAAACGAGTTGGAAAAAGTGAATATAAAACCTTATGAAGTGGTCAGAAATATATTTAATCATTATAAAATATAACGTCTGACAACATACAAAAAAAACCATTGACATAGTCTTCTGATTTAAGTATTGTATTCGAGTATGTTTATAATCAGGAGGTTTATATGAGCAATCAAACTACTACACATCATGTGAAAATGACAACAGCGGATCCATCTGGAATTGGTCTATTTGGATTAGCGATGGTAACACTTGTAGCATCATCTCAAAAGTTAGGCTTAACAGATGGCGTTTCACTTGTATTACCGTGGGCAATCTTTTTAGGAGGATTTGCACAAATCTTTGCTTGCATTCATGATGCAAAGCATAACAATACATTCGGTACAACAGCATTCGGTGCGTACGGTCTATTTTGGCTAGGTGTTGGAATGACTTGGTTAATTCAACTTGGAGTATTTGGCGAAAAATTAGCACAAGCTGCAGATTCAAAACAGCTTGGTGTAGCCTTTATCGGATATTTGATTTTCACAATCTTTATGACAATTGGTGCAATGGAAACACATAAAGTATTATTTATGATTTTCGTCCTTATTGATTTCTTATTTATCGGTCTTTCATTAAGTACTTTAGGTGTTATGCCGCATGCAATGCATAATTTAGCAGCATATTCTGAACTTCTTATTTCATTATTATCTTTCTACGGTTCAGCAGCAGCAGTGTTAAATACACACTTCGGAAAAGTTGTTTTACCAGTAGGAAAGCCTTTTGGTATTTTTAAAAAATAATAAAAAAGCACAGATGATTGTATAGTCATCTGTGCTTTTTTATTTATTCCGCTCTTTGTGGGTTGTCTGAAAAAGCCTGATTGGTGAGGACTCATTAAACTTTCACTTTATCCCGCTATTTGCCGGGCAGTAAGCCCCCCCCGCCTCAAAATTCAGCGGAAACAAAGAAGTTAGGTGGGGGATGAATACCCTCACTGATTAAAGTTTCACCTTATTTGAAATAAGTAATGTGAAATGTAAATAAAAGTAGAAAAAATCAATTGAAATTGATTCTCATTATTAATATAATGAGAATGAGAATCATTTATTGTTAGAGGGGGATGCCAAAGTGGCAAAAATTTTAATAGCTTATGCAAGTATGTCAGGAAATACAGAGAGTATTGCTGATTTAATTAAAGTTAGTTTAGATGCTTTTGATCATGAAGTAGTATTGCAAGAAATGGAAGGCATGGACGCTGAAGAATTATTAGCTTATGATGGAATCATTTTAGGATCTTATACGTGGGGCGATGGTGAATTACCATTTGAAGCGGAAGATTTTCATGATGACTTAGAAAATATAGATTTAGCTGGGAAAAAGGTAGCGGTATTCGGATCGGGTGATACGGCGTATGAACTGTTTTGTGAAGCGGTAACGATATTTGAAGAACGTCTTGTGGAACGCGGTGCAGAGCTTGTACAAGAAGGGCTGAAAATTGAATTAGCTCCAGAAGATGAAGAGGATGTTGAAAAATGCAGTAATTTTGCAATTGCATTTGCTGAGAAGTTCTAAGAATGGGAGTGTCAACGTGGAGACAATGTTAAGTGCAACTGCTATTACAAAGTTAAGAGATGGAAAACTGTTGTTAGCTACTACATATAATGGCTTATTTGTTGAACAAGACGGAGAATGGAAACGAATTTTAAATGGTTTTCAAAAACGAATTAGGGATTTACATAGCGAAGATAATGTAGTTTATGGTGTAGGTGACGAAGGGATTTTTATTCGCAGTATGAATGGTGGAGAGAACTGGACAATTCAGCGTTTTCCAACAAAAGCAACGAGTTGGAATGTATGTAGCAATGTACAAGGAACTGTTGTTGCTCATGGAGAAAAAACGCTGTATCTTTCTAATAATTTCGGTTTGACATGGGAAACTATTCATCCGTTTCTTGAGTATGGCAGTGCGGCACCGTCTATTCGATCATTATTTTTATATAAACATTACTTATTTATTGGTACGAAAATACATGCTAAATATGGTGGTGTTTGGCTCTTTGATTTGAAGACACGTAAATTAAAGAGGATTAAAATTGCGATGAATCAAATGATCTCCGCGTTGACTTTACACAATTCTTATTTAGTAGCGGCAAGTGGATCGTGCAAGGGAGTTAGCGGAAATATTTCTTATTGTAAAATAGATGAAAGTATTGCAAGTGAAAAAATATATTGGCATACATGTCAAAGTGAGCAGAAAGCAAGTAGTTATTTAGACTTAAGTGTAGATCAACATGTTTTATATACAACTTCAACGCAAAATAAGGCGGGGATTAGTAGTGTGTGCCGTGTGCTTCTTGAAGAAGGTATTGTTACAGTATGTGATTCAGTTAAAGGGCACGGATGGCGCATTGTTAATCAAAAAGATGGTTATGTAGTAGCCGGATCAGGTGAATTAAAAGCAATGCAGTGGGAACAAAAAATAATTTAAGAAAAAAACTTTACTTTTATTATATTGATATGATATAGTATATTTAAACCATTTTACTTTTAATAATATAGAGATTTAAATGAGCTGTAACTTCCGAGGAGGATAGCAATGTTAAATCTCCTCAGGGGTTGCAGTTTTTTAATATCTGGCTTATTATTGTAAGGTGGTTGAAAATGAATATGTACATATAGGTACATTGTAGGAGGATTTTTTTCATGCAAAACGGTAAAGTAAAATGGTTTAACTCAGAAAAAGGTTTCGGTTTCATCGAAGTTGAAGGCGGAGAAGACGTATTCGTTCATTTCTCAGCTATCCAAGGCGAAGGCTTCAAAACTTTAGAAGAAGGTCAAGAAGTTACTTTCGAAGTAGAACAAGGTAACCGTGGACCTCAAGCTACTAACGTAAACAAGAAGTAATTTTTGAAAAAAGAAGGGCTCGCCCTTCTTTTTTTTGCATTTTTATAGATGTCCTCCTACTTACATATCATAACAAGACTGAATTTTCATTTATTTATTCGGAGTATTTTTGTATAAAGTACATGAATAAATAAATACTGAAAATAAAGTGTTTGTGTGAAAAGGAATTTAGAAAGAGGTAAATAAATTGAAAAACGCTACACATTTCATTGTGTTTGATATTGAAAGGAATTTCAGACCGTATAAATCAGAAGATCCATCAGAAATAGTTGATATCGGAGCTGTAAAAATAGAAATAGGTACAATGAAGATAATTGAAGAATTTTCGGAGTTAGTAAAACCAAGTGCACGATTAACTCGTCATACAACAAAATTAACCGGTATTACGAAAAAAGATTTAATGGGTGTAGAAAAATTCCCTCAAATTATAGAGAAATTTATTCAGTTCATCGGCGAAGGTTCTATATTTGTTTCATGGGGAAAAGAAGATTATCGCTTTCTATCTCATGATTGTACATTATATGGTGTTGAATGCCCAAGTATAGAAAAAGAAAATAGAATTGATTTGCAAAAATTTGTTTTCCAAGCATATGAGGAATTGTTTGAACATACGCCAAGTTTACACTTTGCGGTAGAACAGCTCGCTTTAACGTGGGAAGGAAAACAGCACCGTGCTTTAGCAGATGCTGAAAATACAGCAAATATACTTCTTAAAGTATATAGCGAGAGAGATATTAATAAGCGATACAAAAGACATGGTGAACTTGAACTTGTAAAAAACGGAAAACTAACAGAAAAAGCGAAAAAAAAGATGCGAAAATGGGTATTTAAAGAACTAAAGAAAAATACAGAACGCCCTTTTGAATGGAGTACATTTGAAAGTAGTGACACGTGGGAAAGTATAACGGAAAGATATTATATAAGTGAAAATACAGTAGAACTCCTGAAAAAACATTTTCGTACAGCAGTGAGAAAAGCGGAACGGCAGATTAGGTATTTGGCTGAGATGGAGGAGAATACAGAGGTTAAATGAATTTCTCCTCCACCTCTAACTACATACATGTAATAACAGCGTATTGATATTAAATAGGCATCAACTTGTTGTTGTGATTGTGCATTATAATTGCTTTGGGAGTGTTAAGACGTAATAAGAGCTTTAAACCGTATTAATAAAATAAATATATATATAAAGAAAAGAGTGTAGTTTAATGGAAACAATCTTTAACATTTTAACTGTTTTAGTTTTTGGGATAATATTTACCACACAATTAGCATTAACTACACTTTCTTTCATAGTAAAGAAGAATTGGAAAAAACTTAATATCTCTTTAAGTTGTGGTGTATTAAAGTTTAAAATAGAAGAGTAAGATTGAGCTTTGTACAAGGGAGGTGTGATAGTGGTAGACTTGGATATTAAAGATGTCACAGTAAAGATGGAATTAAACGGTGTCTTTTGGAATGAGGATCGGATTGCTGAAATGAAGGTGACTACAAAAGAAGAGCATTCTGTTATTCTTCGTCTAGTAGTTGATTTAGAAAGTAAAACTATTAGGGCGACGAGTGCGGAAATAGTGAATGGATTCTGCCCTCTGTGCAAACAGAAAAGGGACGAATGTAGTGAACTTAATGACTTGCAAAACAAAATGGAAATTTTAGAAGAAGCCTACGATTGGGTGAGAGAACATCCGGAATATCGTTTTCAATTATCTTTTTACGAGTACAATAAATTTGAGGTAGTAAAGTGAAATTTGCATCTTAACAACTTATAGAAGGACTTGGTCAAATAGAAATATTGAAGTAGATATTTCTAATGGAAATAAGCTTGTATAACAAGGAAGGGATGTATTTGATTCTGCAACAAATGTCATCTTGCATCAAAAAAATTTGAAAATAAACATGTTTTATTATAAAGCAGAAAAATCGATTCTTAGTAGAATCGGTTTTTAATATAAACAAAAGAGCGCTTATTATAAGCGCCCAGTAACAACAGTTATATGGAAGTATTTATCCCGTAAAAGCCCGATTGGTGAGGGTTAATAATTAGTGGGGGATGAACAAAACCCCACTGATTAAAGTTTCACTTTATTCAATACCGCTCGGATCAAACGAATACTGCTGCTTATTCTCAATCCGCTCAATCACATTTTGCAGCTCATCTGGCTTCAGAAACTCAATAGGAGAGAAGCCTTTTTCAAATGTAAGTGTGTCTGCTTCAATCATAAGTACATATCGATCATTTACCTTCGCAATATGTATTTGATCCCCGAAATCAGCAAGCAGGGCCTTCACAGAGATATGATCTGCTTTTAGTTTTAATTCGACTTCAGGAGCATGCTCGACGATTTGAGCAGTTGCTTCCATTACTTCTTCGGTTGAAAATTGTTCCATAATTTCGCGTTTCGGACTGGCAGCCCATACTTCCATCGCTTGGTCGAATTGTTCGCGTTCTTCCGTACCTTCTTCAAATACATCTTCAATTTGGTCGTATACCATGTCCATTACTTGTGTTTTCATAATTTCAGGCATAGAGCGTTCGTATTCGACGAATTTTAAGAAGTCTTCAAAGTAGCGGGCATGTGATGCTTGGTGTATTTTTAGTTCGCCTACTTCAACCATACCTTCTTCAGGCATGTACGGATATTGGATAGATTTCATATTCTTTGTTGTGATGGCCATTTCAACGTTACGAATCAGTGTTGATTCATCAGAAATAGAAGCAACCTTTGGTTCAAAGTCGCATTTCATTACGAATACGAATGGATCATCAAAGTATTTGCGTAGTTTTGCCTGAGCAATTAAAAATACACCACCACGTACAGCGCTTGTGTCAAGATATGTATAAACGAGAGGTTCGCTCATATCTTTAAAGTTTTCTTTTGTTTCTGCAAAGCGAATACGATTAAAAAGGTTGTAATGAGGGTTTGAATCAAGTTCGTGCCCTTCTTCTACAATAAAGCGACCAATTTTTGTTGGGGCTTGTTCTGTTTTTGCATGACGTTCTACTTTTCGCTTCGATATTTTTAATAACTCACCATTCAAAAATTCTTTTAAGGAACTATCTTCATATTCTTCAGCGTCTAAAGTTTGAAAATGTTTGTAGCGTTTATCAACTGCTTCACCTTTTCCTTCTACTTGTACAACATAAAAGGAAAGATAATTTATTTCAAAATCCATATTTATCACCTTGTTTCATTTCATTAACTCTTATCAGTATAGAGATGGAAAAAACTTTCGTCAATTTATATAAGGAAGGGGAAGCCCCTTCCTTTATATAATCTTTATTTTCTCGATTAAAATCCGTCTTCTAATGCTGCGAATGGAATGTTTAGTCTGTTTTCTACTGTGCGTAAACGTTGGTTTAAGCGGTTTAGTCTACGTGTATGGCGCTCAACTGTATTTTCTAGTTGACGAACTCTTTGTTCAAGCTCATTTACGCGTCTTTCTAATTGACGATTTCCAGTGCCAGGAAAAGAGATTGGAAGTTGGAATTGTCTATTTTGGTCATATGGATTCGTGTGCTCTGCTTGATCTATATAAGATTGATATTGTGTTTGTAAGTCATACTGTGGTTGTTGGTACGCATATTGATTATATGGATCATATGGATTGTAGGGATACATAATAACATCCTCCATTTCTTTAAAATAGGTTGAATTCACCATAATGTATGTGCAAAAGCGGAGTGGTGGCACGGCAAATACCTATTTATGTTGACGGGATTTCTCTTTATCCCGCTATTTGCTGGGCAATAAGACCCCCATGTCAAAATTCAGCAGAAACAAAGAAGGTCGGGATGCCCGTAAAACCCCCACTGATTACAGTTTCACTTTATAAAAAATAGCTTGAGGGTTTTTGATTTGTATTTCTTTTGCTTAATGGTATATACTGGATAAAAGAGAGAGTTTACATAAAAGTTACAATTCTATCAAACTCAAACTTTTATGTAAATATGTATAGACATTTATAAAAGAAAAGAGTAATTTATATAGAGTGAAAAATAACTTGTAACATTTTATAAACATATTGTAAAATGATTGTAACAAAACATACATGAAAATGAAATAAATACATAATAGTGATGTTGGGGAAAGGGAGAGAGTATATTGTTCCGTAAAGTAAAGGGTATATTGGTTGGGGTGTTATGTGTAGCTATAATGAGTGGCTGTGGTGCAAAAGTAAGTGATGTTGCATTGGTAAGTGATATTGGTGGGCATACTGTAGAGGCTAAAGCAGAAGTGCAGGATACTATTAGTTTAGTTGATGGTCGAACTGGTACTGAAGTGAAAAAATTAGATTTATCTAGTTTAGGCTATTTTGAAGATGAAGCGAAATTTAAAAAGTCTGTAACAAAGGTTGTTGGTGAGGTTGGAAAAAGCGTCGACAAAAAAATGGTTCCTTCACGTATAGCACCTGATGGAAGTTGGCAAGAAGGAAAACCTTCTTATGAATTAATGGAAAAAGAATTAGTAGATAAATTGTTAAATGTTGGTATGTGGGATGCTACGTATCAGTTGCCGATCGTGGAGAAAAAACCAGTCGCAACATTAAGTGATGCGCAAGGAAATGGTACGGTAATTGGTAGATATGAAACGAACTTAGGTGGTTCAACAGGTGGCCGTATTGAGAATATTCGTTTGTCAGCAGCGAGCATAAATGGAGTTGTGTTAGCAAAAGGAGACCGTTTCTCTTTTAATTCATTAATCGGTGATACAACACCAGATAAAGGATATCAATTAGGGAAAGAAATAGTTGATGGTAAATTAGTAGATGGATATGGCGGTGGTGTTTGTCAAACATCTTCAACTTTATACAATGCAGCAGATCAAGCTGGTCTGAAAATGGTGGAGAGAACTACACATTCTAAAACGGTAGGTTATGTTCCACAAGGAAGAGATGCTACAATTGCATATCCATACTTAGATTTAGTATTTGAAAATACGAATGATGCACCTGTGAAGCTTTATATGGGCATTCAGGGTGGAAAGCTAGTTGCTGAAGTACATAAAATGAGATAAGAGTTAAAAAGCCACCTTTTCTAAAAGTTAGAAAAGGTGGCTTTTTATTATGAAAATAAAAATGTATGTAAATTCTGACTTTTCTTATTTACATAGGATGATTTTAGTTGTATCCTTCATAGTAACGGTTATATGTAATGGGAAAATATAGGGATAAGGAGATGAAGTTATTCATGGTAAAAATTCATCCGAAAACACGTATTGGTCATGTTGAATTTAAAGTGAAAGATTTAGAGCGTCAAATTGCTTTTTATGAGAATGTTGTAGGATTAGAGGTAATTAAGCAAGAGGGGAATAAAGCATATTTATCTGGAAAAGGTGGAAAGAATGCGTTACTTGTTCTTGAAAAGTTAGAGGACGGGGTACTGCAAGAACCGCGTACGACTGGTATATATCATGTAGCCTTTTTAGTTCCGACTCGTGAAGCTTTTGCTTCTGCGCTATTTGGGGTTCTTCGTAATAAGAATGTAATTGACAGCCCGGCTGAGCAAGAAGGGCGTTATACATATTCAAATGAAATTTTACCAATTTCAAGGTTTAATAGTGCAAGTGATCATACATATAGCGAAGCTTTTTATTTGCAAGATTTAGAGGGGAATGGTATTGAAATTTATGTAGACCGTCCGCGCGATCGATGGGGAGAAGGGCCAGGAGGAAGTACACCACTTGATTTAAAAGAATTGGCAACATTCGTTGATTATGAGTTTGATGGTTTGCCTGCTAATACTGTCGTTGGGCACGTACATTTACGAATAGCTGATGTAGAGAAATCACATGAATTTTATGTGGAAACAGTAGGTTTTGAAGTACAACAGCGTGAAGAGGATTGCTTATTTATTTCAGCAGGGGGATATCATCACCATATTGGTGCAAATACGTGGAACGGAGTAAACAATCCACACCCACCAGTACATGCAACTGGGCTAAAGGTGTATACGATTGTACTACCGTATAAAGAAGCGTTAGATGAAGTGAAAGAAAGATTAATAGAAAAACAACATGAAATAAATGAAACTACAAATGGGTTTGTGGTGGTAGATCCAAGTGGTATTACAGTGCAGTTTGAAATAGAAGCAGTGTAAAATAAGCGAGAAAGTGTATAATCACTTTCTCGCTTATTTGTGATCATTCATAGCTCAATCCAATATCTTCTTACTACATTCCCATCTTCCTCAGTGAAATCATCATCACGAAGCCCGCCGTTATGTAAAATCGTTTTTTCAGAAGCGGTATTCACTGCGTCGCAAACGACAAGTACTTTCGTGATGTCTAATTCCTTCGTTTTTTCTAATGATAATGCTAGTAACTTCGTAGCATAACCTTTTCTTCTTTCAGAAGGGCGAATGCCATAACCAATATGACCGCCAGCGTTAAATAAATGTTCGGTTAAACTATGACGTATATTAACAGCTCCCACAATTTTATTTTCATCTGTAACAAGCCAATATGTAGAGTCTGGTACCCAAGTTTCAGGGATATTTATTCCGTTATGCGCATCGAGAAGTTCTTGAACCATAGCTGGGAAGTTGGCAGGATTTTTTGAGATAACCCACGGGATCATTGTTTCACCGCTATCTTTCCATTCGTTATAGAAATCTAAGTATTCTTCTTGTAAATCAGTAGTAGGTGTAAGTAACGAGACGTTCATTGTTAGTAAGCTCCTTTATTTATGTATTTTTTATAAAAAATTATGAAACAAAATGAAAGCGTTTTCTAAAATTTCTCAACCTAATTTCATGCAATCCACCTTTGGTTTTTTAGAAAATTAGTGAAGGTTTAAAATCAGGAGTTATTTATTTTATGTTAATATTTAAAATATTAACATAAAACAGTCGGAGTATTAAGTGTATTTTAGTGGTATTCTTTCATGGTGATAAATGGATGTTTGTGATAATTTTTGTTTTATCTATCTATAATGAATGAAAGGGGGAAGTGCCCGTGAGTGTAGATTTTGATTTTATTATACGAATCGGTGTTGCTGGCTTGTTAGGAGCAATGATTGGTATTGAAAGAGAAATTCGATCGAAAGAAGCTGGATTAAAGACTCATTTCCTCGTAGCGGTAGGAAGTGCGTTAATAATGGTTGTTTCGAAATATGCCTTTTCAGATATTGTGTATGAAGAGCATACGTCTCTAGACCCAAGTCGGATTGCAGCACAAGTCGTTAGTGGAGTTGGTTTTTTAGGTGCAGGCACAATTATTATTCAAAAGCAGGCGGTGAAAGGATTAACGACCGCGGCTGGTTTATGGGCTACTGCCGGTATAGGATTAGCAATTGGAGCGGGAATGTATGTAGTAGGCATTGGAGCGACGATTCTCGTTTTAATTGGTTTAGAAATTGTAAGTCGTATTTTTAAGGTGCAATTTCTATTTCCACAAAATATAACAGTGCAAATGTTTGTAAATAAACATGAAGCGATACAACAAATATTAGAAACACTACAAGTGAAAGGCATCCCAATACTCTCATATGAGGTGGAAGCTTCACAGCAAGGTACAGAAACTGTTTATAAGGTAGGAATGCAGCTGAAAAATATATCGTCAGAAGAAAAGAATGAGTTTATTCAGCATATGCAAACATTACCGGAAGTTACGTTTATAAAGTTAAAATCATAGTGTTGAAAACGAGGATAGATGTAGCAGAAATTTTGCTATTATCTATCTTTTTTTGATCTAAAATGCACGGAAAGTCAAGCGTTAATTTTACATGAAATGAATATATGTGTGAACGTTACCTTATTTTTTCTCAATACAGGACAAAAAGTAAAAATAGTAAAATAATGGAGCGGGACACTAAAAATGTAAGGTAGGGGAGAGCATGAAAAGCTATTCAAAGAAAATGTTAGTAGGGGTAAGTTTTGCTAGTTTAATGTTAGGGAGTTTTCAAGGGGGCAGTTTGGCAGAAGATACTAAGGGAGAGCAAGTTTCTTATCGAAATGTGCTCAAAATGGAGCCAGTCGGTGTACAACTACCAGTACAAGAATTAGCTCATTCATCGAAAGTGCTCGAAAGCAAGTCTTTTGAGAAAAGGCTACAATTTGCCGATTTATCACAAAGACCACCTGAGGTGAAAAAAGAAAGTAAGCAATTAGCTGTAGCGAAAACTTATACAATTGCTGAATTAAATCAATTAAGCAATCAGCAGTTAGTAGATTTACTTGTAACAATTGATTGGGAGCAAATTACGGGGCTATTTCAGTTTAATACAGACAGTCTAGCATTCTATCAAAATGATAGTAGGATGCAGGCGATTATTGATAAATTGAAGCAGCAAGGACAAGCCTATACGAAGGATGATTCAAAAGGGATTGAGACATTAGTGGAGGTATTGCGTTCAGGATTTTATTTAGGATTTTATAATTCGGAACTTAGTAAATTAAATGAACGGAGTTATCATGATAAATGCTTACCTGCATTAAAAGCGATAGCTAACAATTCAAATTTCAAGCTGGGTACATTAGAGCAAAATAGAGTGGTATCATCATACGGAAAGTTAATAGGAAACGCTTCGAGTGATGTGGAAACGATAACATCAGCTGCAAAGATTTTTAAACAATATAATGATAATTTTTCTACATTAGTAGATAATCTTTCAGCTGGAAATGCTATTTACGATATTATGCAAGGTGTTGATTACGACATTCAATCGTATTTGTACGATACGAGGAAAGCACCGAAAGATACAGTATGGTATCAGAAAATAGATAGTTATATTAATGAACTAAGTCGTTTTGCATTAATGGGAACGATTACAGCAAAAAACGGTTGGCTTATTAATAATGGCATTTATTATACAGGTAGACTCGGTACATTCCATAGTACAGGAACGAAAGGGTTACAAGTTGTAACAGATGCGATGAAAATTTATCCGTATTTAGGGGAGCAATATTTCGTAGCTGCTGAGCAAATCGCAACGAATTATGGCGGAAAAGATGCAAATGGTAAAGTGGTGAATTTAGATCAAATAAGAGAAGATGGAAAGAAAAAATATTTGCCAAAAACGTATACGTTTGATGATGGGGCAATTGTTTTAAAAGCTGGAGATAAAGTGACAGAAGAAAAAGTAAAACGTTTATATTGGGCGGCAAAAGAAGTGAAGGCACAATTCCATCGTACGGTTGAAAGTGATCAACCTTTAGAAAAAGGAAATCCTGATGATGTACTAACGATGGTTATTTATAATAGCCCAGCAGAATATCAATTTAATCGTCAATTGTACGGTTATGAAACGAATAACGGTGGTCTTTATATAGAAGGAACAGGTACGTTCTTTACTTATGAGCGTACGCCAGAAGAAAGTATTTATAGTTTAGAAGAATTATTCAGACACGAGTTCACGCATTATTTACAAGGTAGATATGAAGTACCAGGGTTATGGGGACAAGGGAAAATATATGAAAATGAAAGATTATTTTGGTTTGAAGAAGGGAATGCTGAATTTTTTGCAGGGGCAACGAGAACGGATAATGTTGTACCGAGAAAGAGTATTATAGGAGGATTATCTTCAAATCCAGCAGAGCGTTATACGGCAGAGCGAACGTTAAATGCAAAGTATGGAACGTGGGATTTCTATAATTATTCCTTTGCTTTACAATCGTATATGTACAATAAGAGATATGATATGTTCGATAAAATACATGATCTTATTAGGAAAAATGATGTAACAGCATATGATGCATATCGCTCTACATTAAGTAAAGATGCGAATTTAAATAAAGAATATCAAGACTATATGCAAATGCTAGTTGATAATCGTGAGAAGTATAATGTGCCATTAGTATCAGACGATTATTTAGCGAATCATGCATCGAAGCCAGTTTCAGATATTGCAGCAGAAATAACAGCGGAAGCAAAATTGAAAAATGTATCAGTGAAGAAAAATAAATCACAGTTATTTAATACATTCACACTACAAGGAACATATACAGGAACTGCAGCAAAAGGAGAATATGAAGATTGGAAAACAATTACACAAAACGTTAATGATACGTTAAAACGTTTAAGTGTAAAGGAATGGACAGGCTATAAAACAGTAACAGCATACTTCGTAAATTATCGCGTGAATGCATCAGGACAATTTGAATATGATGTTGTGTTCCATGGTATTGATACGGAAGAAGGGGCAGAGAATAAAGCACCAGTTGCGGTTATAAACGGTCCGTATAGTGGAAATGTAAATGAAGCAATTTCATTTACAAGCAACGGATCAAAAGATGAAGATGGGAAAATTATTTCATATAAATGGGAGTTTGGTGATGGAGCAGTAAGTAATGAGCAAAATCCAACTCACGTATATACAAAAGAAGGAGCGTATACGGCTAAATTAACAGTAACAGACGATAAAGGAGCAACTAATACTGCTACAGCGACTGTAACTGTTCAAAAGAAAGAAGATAACAGTGTAGAAAAAGAACCGAATAACTCATTCCAAACAGCAAACAAACTGCAGTTAAATCAAGTTTTACATGCTAGTTTAGGAAATGGCGATACAAGTGACTTCTTTGAAATTAATGTGGAGAATGCTAAAAACCTTCAAATTAACGTAACGAATGAAAATAATATCGGAATGAACTGGGTACTTTATTCTGAAGCAGATTTAAATAATTATGTTACGTATGCTCAGCAACAAGGGAATAAACTAGTAGGTAGTTACTACACGTATCCAGGGAAGTATTATTTACATGTGTATCAGTATGGTGGTGGAACAGGGAATTATACGGTGGAAGTGAAGTAGTAAAAAGGGAGTTGTCTTTTTCAATGAATGGCACAAGGTCTGTACTTTAATGAAAAAACAACTGCAGGAAATGTCCCTAATGATAATAACAAATTAAGTATCGCGAGATATTATATTTACATTAAACAAATCTAATCAGTAAATGAGATAAAATCGATGAACTAGTATTTCATCACGATGTAAGAAAAGTTATAAATATTAAGTGTTTTTAATTGAATTAAACTAAAGGATCAGAGTATATCTGTAACAATAGATATACTCTGATCCTTTTATGTAATTAACTAAATAGAAAATTGTTATCACGTTAGCAAGGGATACTAATAGAAAAACGTGTCCCTTTACCTAATTCACTCTCTATCTCTATATCTCCGTTTAATTCTCTAATAATACTATAAGCAATCATAGTACCAAGCCCAGTTCCTTTTTCTGTTGTTGAATAGAATGGCAAAGCAATTCGTTTTATTTGTTGAGATGACATCCCAATTCCTGAATCAATAATATCAATTATGATATTTCCTTTTACTTTTTGTATATTTATTTGTAATAATCCACCATTTTTCATAGCCTCAATTCCGTTTTGGATGATGTTGTTTAGACAGAGTTTGAATTTTTCGGGGTCCCCATTTATATAAAAGGAATCTGTACTATTTTGTTTGATTTCAACTTTGTATGATAGAGCGAGTGGTGAAATAGTATCTTTCACCTGATTTAAAATGTGATTAATATCTATTTTCTCTTTTAGGGTGTTCTGTGGTTTGGTTAAAGATAAATAGTTATTAATAGTAGATTGTATTTGCTGCATTTCAATTAACATGATTTCTAAGTATTGATCCTGAGATAGCTTAGAGGCATGTTTTTCATTTAATAATTGAGTGAATCCATGTACCGTGGTTAGTGGATTGTGGATTTCGTGTGCAATTGACGCTGCTAGTTCGCTAGCTATATAAAATTTTTCAGCCCGTTGTAGCTTTTCTTTCATTTTATATTTCTCGATCATTCCCTCTATTAAATAAACTGATAATAATACTGTGAAAATATTAATGATTATGTAATTTAATAAAAATTCTATGAGAGTAGAGTCTATTTTCCCTCCTGTATGTATTTGAGTTACAATACCGCAAATAGAAAGTGAAGTTGTACATACTAAAATAAGGAGTAAGCTTAATAATACTTTTTTTTCTTTAACATACATAGGTAATAAGTAACGAAAGAGCATTGTTATACCAAAAATAATAGTGAAGATAATAAATGATGGAAGAACGCCATTTCCGCCTAAGTAAAACCGATAAGAAAGATATAAAATTCCTATAAAAACAATGTTTTTTGTATTTCCATATAGAAAAACTAATATTATAGGAATAAAACGTAAATCATAAATAAATCCCACATGTAAATGAAAAGGAAAAGTCATACAAAAAATAATAGCAATGGAGGAAAGGATAGAAAATAACATATTATTACATGTTATTTTTTCTTTAAACTCTAGCCAGAATACGTGATAGCTAAGGATACAAATTATTATAATAAAGGTATTTAATAAAAGAGTAGAAATTCCCATAGTTTTGCATCTCCAATAGTTTGTAAGTAGAATTATGTATGAGTTGGACAAAGATGTTTAGTATTAGTAGACTTTTTATCAAAAAAGGAAGGGTACTTGAAAAGTGCTGTTATATTACTCGTATTAAAATCGATAAGGAAAATAGGAAAAAATAATAGATAAAAAATCTATTTAAATTTATGTGCATATGAAATTATAAAATAACTTTTGTATAGGTAAAATTGGGATTGAGTTACTGATAAAATAAGGTTCTTTAAGTATGAATATTCTGTAAAAATGATATGTGTGGTGACTCCTGTTTTGTAGCCTTCGTTATATTAACATGGAATATATCAAATTACAAAGTGAAATTTTAGAAAAATTTTATTAGTACATTTTATCTGAAATAGAAATGCTATTTATGTGAGTATTTTGGTACTTAATCGTATAAAACTTTGTTAGAAAAAGACTTTAAAATTTATAAGTTTTTTATGAAGCGTAATATTGTAACTTTATCTATGTGGGTTTCTCAATAACTATTAAGGTTAAAAGTTAAGATATATAGGTTTATAGATATGAATTATTACATAAAAACGCACTTGGAAAAGGATGTATGATGGTAATAGAATACAAACATCAAGGGGGAACTTAAAATGAAGTTAAATAAACTAGTGCTTAGTTGTGGAGTAGTTTCAGCATTAACACTTGGTGTGTTAGGGAATAATACTTATGCTGAAGAAGTGCACAAAACGAATGATCCAATTCATGTAGTTGAACATGTTTCTGCAGACTTATTATTAACTCAAACAATGGATTATAGTGGTGAGGCTGTAACTTCTTTCGTATATGATGGGAGTACTGACTTAAGCTTCTCTATGAAAAATAATGGTCAAAATACAATGGGATATAGTGTAAAAGGTCCAAATACAGAGCTAATTGTTGGTGGTTATATAAAACCTGGAGAACAACAAATTAATGTTACAAATGTACGGAATGCTTTATCTCCATTACCGAATGGAACATATAAAATTTACGTTTCAAATGATGATGGTTCTAAGGGGCAATTCCAAGTTTCAGTAAGATCTATGAATTAAATTTAAAACGCTTTGTTTTTAAGTTAATTTAATCTTTACTTATTGGAAAGAAGCTAAATTGAATTGAGAATTACCGATAAAAATGAAAACGAGCACCTTATCTAATTGGGAGAGGGTGTTCGTTTTTTGCTATTAAACAGAAAATAATTATAAATATATTTTGATATTCCCATTGCTAACCTACTAGATTGTGTCAACGAGAGAATGTCTACTATAAAAGATATTAAAATAAATATGATGTAACATTCAGCTAAATGATATGGGGAAATAGAAAAACCACTCTTATATGAGTGGTTTTTAGTAATTATTTTTAGGTTATACATTTAAAATTAGGCTAAGTTATAGAAATAATAAACATTTAATCCCGCATCAACTGCCAGTAAACGCCCGATTGGTTCAACTAATAATCAGTGGGGATGAACAAAACCCCCACTGATTAAAGTTTCACTTTATCCGTTGTTATTATTTTGGTTCTGGATAATGATTGTAGTATGAGATTCTAATAAATTCTTGGTAGACATTTGTTAATTTGGCATCTCTAAGAGCATCGTTGAATTTTTGCATACGTACACTACCTTGAGCGTAGCCTCCACCAGGAGTATAAGGGTTTCTAGCTTCAAAGTCATCCAAAAATACTTTTAATTTTTTATAGTCTTGAGATTGATAGAAAGCCACGGCCTCTTCAGGAGTAACGTCAAAGTAAGAGGATGATGTTGAGTTATAAGAAGCTGCTTGAGCAGTAGGTACCTCTAGCATAGTTGCAGCTCCACCGAACATAGTAAGCGCCATAGAAGATACAATAATTTTTTTTAACATAATAAAACCTCCGTGTAGAATATTGGATTAACAGTAACCCTGTAATCATTATAGTTACATTGAAAATGATTATCAAATGCAATATTGCATAATGTATCCCGCTATTTGTGGGCAGTAAGAATCACGCCCACAAATTCAATGAAAGCAAAGAAGTTAGATGGGGATCGAGCTGAATAAAGTTTTACTTTATTCTTTAAATGAGGAGTCACCCTTATATCTCAATAAAGGAGCGTAATAGAGAATTAATAGATTAAAAGAGGTGTATAAGTTACTCAGGTTAACAAGAAAATGTAGAGGATATTTTTAATAGGGGGAAAGCTTAATAACTGGAGTAAAGGAATTGCTATTTATATATTTAACATACATATTTGTTTTTTAAATTGTAGGCGCATTTTAGAATTTGTATATAGTAAATTCGTTAAAAAACTTGATAAATAATAAAATGTGTAAATTTTTTGACTATTTAATTAAAATTATTTAATATTTGTAATTTATTGTTTTATAATGATAAATGGGTCGGTCGTGAATGTTTTAGATATTGCGATATATACTCGGATTAATTTATTCTAGGGAGGTTACAAAATTGGGTAAGAGAGTCATTATAAGAGTTTTTACATTATTATCAGTACTGGCATTATTCCTTAATGTATTTTTACCTAGGGCTAGTGCAGAGGTTATGACGCATGAGAAATATTCAATGGACTGGAGTTATAGTAATAGTCTAGGTAAGTACATTCGCACTGAAATGATTAAAAATTCAAGTGGTCAAATTGCTTATTGCTTAACTCTTGGATTAAAATCACCAAATGGTGAAGATCTTCCTGAAATGGGGAAAACAGATAATGTAGTATATAGAGTCTTATTAAATGGTTTCCCGCAAAAAAGTATAGAACAGCTGGGAGTAGCTAATAAAAATGAAGCGCATTATGCAACGCAACTTGCGGTTTGGAATGCATTAGGTCAACTCGATGTAAATGAATTAAAACATGAGAATAAAAATGTTGAAAAAGCAGCTAAGGCTATTATTAGTAATGCTAATAATAGTGAAGAGACTCAAGATGTTTTTATGAATGTGATTCCTGCTGAAAAGCAAAAAGCAGAATTAAAGGGTGAATTCTTCGAAACAAATCTATATTCAGTACAAACAAATGCTAGGAGTGGTTCTTATAAGGTAGTAGCGAAAAATGCACCTAATGGAGTTAGAATTGTTAGTGAAAATGGAGAAGTGAAAGATCAGCTTTCAGTTGGAGAAAAATTTCGTATCCAAATTCCTAAGAATACAAAAACGGGTGAATTTAATTTAAGTGTAGCTGCTAATTTAACTAAAGTTCAAGCAATTGCTTACCGTGGTACGGATACTGTTCAGAACGCTACAGTACTATTAGAAAGAAATGAAGAAAAGCTTAGTAGTGATCTTGCAGTAAATTGGGAAGCAGCTGGTTCTTTAAAAATTAAAAAGGTTGGAGAAAATGGAGAAGTTTTAGCTGGTGCAGTATTTGAGGTCTTTAATGCAAATAATGAATCAGTTGGAAAAATCACGACTGGTGCTGATGGTATGGCAGAATTAAACAACTTACCAATTGGTACTTACACATTAAAAGAAATTAAAGCACCAACAGGCTATGTTTCAGATGATAAACCACAAACTATTGAAGTTAAGACAGGAGAAACAGGAGCTGTCCAAATAGTAAATAACAAAGTAAAAGGTAACATCGAAATTAAAAAGCTCAGTGATTCAGGAAAGGTTTTACCAAATGTTGAATTCACAGTCTTTACTGAAGATGGAAAAGAAGTGCAAAAAGTAGTAACAAAAGAAAATGGAATTGCAAACGTTGAAGGTCTTACGTATGGTAAGTATTATTTCTTAGAGACAAAAACACCTAATGGATATATTGGAAATAAAACAAAGTATCCTTTTGAAATTAAAGAGCACAATAAAACACTTACTTTTACAGTGGAAAATACCGAAGTGAAAGGTAGTGTAAAATTACTAAAAGTAGATAATGAAGATATTAGCAAAAAATTAGAAGGTGCAGTATTTGAATTGAAAGATGAAAGTGGAAAAGTAGTTGGGGAATATAAGACAGATAAAAATGGCGAGATTAACGTCAAAGATTTAGCGTATGGTAAATATTCATTTGTAGAAAAGGCTTCTCCACATGGTTATGTTCTTGTTAAAGAACAAATTATGTTCGAAATAAAAGAACATAGGAAGATTATTGAGTTATTGGCAGTTAATCATCTTATCAAAGGTGATCTAGAAATTACAAAGGTAGATGTAGCTGATGGAAATAAAAAGCTTCCAAATGCAGAATTTACGATTTATAACGAAGCAGGAAAAGAAGTAGTAAAAGGAAAAACAGACGATAAAGGAATCGCTAAATTTGAAAAATTACCATTTGGAAAATACACATATAAAGAAACTGTTGCACCAAAAGGTTATGTATTAAATGAAGAAACGTTCTCTTTTGAAATTAAAGAGAATGGTCAAATCATTAAACACATTGTCAAAGATGAAAAGATTCCTTCAATAAAAACAACAGCTACTGATAAAACAGATGGCACAAAAGAAATGCACACGTCTAAGTCTGTAACAATCCAAGATAAAGTGGAATACAAAGACCTACAAGTAGGTAAAGAATACACTTTAAAAGGTAAATTAATGAGTAAAGAGACTAATAAACCATTAGTTGTAAATGGTAAAGAAGTAACAGCTGAAACGAAGTTTACACCAAAAGAAGCAAATGGCTCTATTACATTAGACTTCACATTTGATGCAACTGGTTTAGAAGAAAAAGAGGTAGTAGTATTCGAAGAGTTATTGAAAGAAGGAAAAATTGTTACAACACATGCTGATATCAATGATAAAGGTCAAACAGTTAAGTTCGTTAAGCCATCAGTAAAAACGACAGCAACAAACAAAGCTGATGGTGGAAAAGAGATTCATTCAAAGGATTCTATCACTATTCAAGACAAAGTGGAGTATACTAACTTAGTTGTAGGTAAAGAGTACACTGTAAAAGGTAAACTAATGAACAAAGCTATTAACAAACCATTATTAATTGATGGAAAAGAAGTAACAGCTGAAACGAAGTTTACTGCAAAAGAAAAGAACGGTCTTGTAACATTAGACTTTACTTTTGTTGGTGCTGAACAGCAAGGAAGAGAAGTAGTCGTGTTTGAAGACTTATTACATGAAGGTCAAGTAATTGCAACACATGCTGACATTAACGATGTAGGTCAAACAGTTCGATTTGTAGAACCTTCTATTAAAACGACAGCTATAAACAAAGCTGATGGTTCTAAAGAGTTAGACGCTTCTAAATCTGCAACAATCCAAGATAAAGTGGAATACAAAGACTTAATCGTGGGTAAAGAGTATGTTGTAAAAGGTAAACTGATGGATAAAGCAACAAACAAGCCATTATTAGTTGATGGTAAAGAAGTAACAGTAGAATCTAAGTTTATTGCTAAAGAGAAGAATGGTTCTATCACACTAGATTTCACATTTAATGCTTCTGCATTACAAGGTAAAGAAGTAGTAGTGTTTGAAGAACTGTATCAAGATAATATATTAGTAGCTATTCACGCTGAAATTGAAGATAAGGGACAAACAGTGAAATTTAAAGAGGTAAAGCCGGAACAACCTAAACCAGAACAGCCAAATTCAGATAAAAATACTCCAACACCAGAGCAGCCTAACGAGCAAGTAAAAGAACAACCACAACCTAAACAAGAAATTCAATCTAAAATTGGATGGTTACCGCAAACAGGTACTAATCTTACAAGTTGGATCTCTATGGCTGCAGGCGCATTACTGTTAATTGTTGGTGGAGTGATTTTCTTAAAACGTAAAAATGCATAGAAATTAAAAAATAAGCACATCTGCTTTTATAACAAGATGTGCTTATTTTTATCATTTTAGCCAAGAAGACTCCTATATTTAAGCGTGAATGGCATTTAAAATAGCAACTTTATTTGTAGTAAACAATACATAATTTTGTTTTACTGTTTTAATTAAAATACGGTCTGTTGTCTCATAAGCTGTTCCAATACGTATTACATCTACTTCTTCAACACCAGCATAGGTAGCATCTTCGGTAACCTCAATCACATCACGTAATGGAATTGTAATCTCCGCCAATTGCCATGAAATAATTAACTCTTCATTTGTTTTTTTTACATTAATGCCTAGCATTATACCAAGACCCTTCAATAATAATATGCTACACTTCTAATCTTATTATATAAATTTTTAGATTTTTTATCTATATGTAGGAATAGAATTTATTTATATCTGTGAGCATTTTAATGATGTCAAACAAATAGAAGGATATACAGTCTTTCTGTTAAGAACTATATATAAACAAAAACAGACTTTAGAAGAATATATGGATCTACGAAAATAGAATTGAAGAATTAAACTGGCTATCAATAGACGTGAGATTGTAAAGGGCAGGGGATATAAATTAAGGTGTTTTTTAATTTTTTTGGTGAAGAGGGAAGGTATCCCTCTTCTTTTTTCATTCCTTGTAAAATTTGAGGATGTCTTAAGGGAGTGAAAAGATGGATTGTGTGGGTGTATTAATAAAGGCTACTTTAGGTGGCTTCTAGAGATGTTTTTTGAGGGAATACAATATTATAAGTTGTAGTATTCATTGCAGCAATTGACTATAGTATAGGAGCATTCACGTTGGGATATAACAGAGAATTATAGAGTAAAGTAGGATTCAAAAGCATTGTTAAAAATGTGGTTATTATAAGTTGTTTTTCTATCAAAATAATTAGCTTTTGTTCAAAATTTAAGATTATTATTTTATTATATGTAGTAACTATTTATATTATTTAATAATTACTTGGTTTACTATTAAGGTGATTATCTTACAAAAGTGTAAGGTTATTTTAATTGACACTCATATATATGAGTAACTATACTGGTTACACAATGTTGGTAATTATATTTAATAATCTCTATCTATAAGTGTATGTCCGAGGATTATTTTTGGAGTAATAGTTCGATTTTAAATTCATTATCTGCTATATAGTAATGCGAAGAACTTAATCTATTCTTTATTCAAGGTCGTATTATTTAAAGATTAATTATAAATGATATATTTACCAAATTGTAATAACTTGATAGAGGTGTTACATTTTGAAATACAAATTAATTGCTACAGGAATTCTTGCTGGAAGTCTATTATCCTACTCATCTAATACATTTGCAAATACTCATAAGTTCCCAGATGTTCCTGCATGGGCGGACAAATCCGTTAATTATTTAGTTGATAAACAGGTATTGAATGGCTATCCAGACGGAACTTTCGGTTCAAATGACTCATTAGACAGAGCTTCGGCTACAAAAATTATGACAAAAGTTTTAGGTCTACAAATTGACTCTAATGCAAAACCATCATTTACAGATTCACAAAACCACTGGGCGACTCCGTATATTGCTGCTGCTGAAAAAGCTGGTATTGTTAAAGGTGAGGGTAATGGAATCTTCAATCCATCCGGAAAAGTAACTCGCGCTGCTATGGCTACGATGCTAGTAAATGCATATAAACTACAAAGCACACCAAATCATAATGAGCAGGTTAAATTTGAAGATTTAAAAGGGCATTGGGGAGAAAAATATGCCAATATTTTAATCGGTTTGAAAATTTCCAATGGTACTGAGAACGGTTGGCAACCAAATAGATTTATAACACGTGCTGAAGCTGCTCAACTTACTGCAAAAACAGATATGATGCAACATCGTCAAAAAAAACCATTAGAAAGCAAAACAATTATTATTGATCCTGGACATGGTGGCGAAGATCCTGGGAAATCCACAAAGGGATTACCTGAAAGTAAGATTGTACTAGACACTTCTTTACGTCTACAACAATTACTTGAAAAGCATACACCATTTACAGTTTTATTAACTCGTCAATCTGATAATAGACCAGGACATGATCAAAAAAGTTCTTTACAGGAACGTGTTAAATTTGCTAAGAAAAATCGGGGTGATATCTTTATAAGCGTACATGCAAATGCTTTTAATGGTAATGCAAAAGGGACAGAAACATATTACTATAAATCTTCTAAATCTGAAAAAACAAATCCTCATGTGGAAGAAAGTCGTGTTTTAGCGGAAAAAATTCAAACACGTTTAGTAGAGGCACTTCAAACACGAGACAGAGGAGTTAAACATGGAGACCTTCATGTTATAAGGGAAAATGACATGCCAGCTGTGTTGACGGAACTGGCATTTATAGATAATGGTATTGATTACAGTAAATTATCTACGGAAAATGGCAGACAAATTGCAGCAGAAGCCATTTATGAAGGAATTTTAGATTATTATGAATGGAAAGGAAATAATGTATCTGAATATAGGCTGTAATAAGTAATTGAAAATATAGTAATTCTCGAAATGAAGAATTCTATAATTTTTTTTAATTTTTTAAACAACAATTTTAAATTTATATTTAAAATTGTTGTTTAAATCGTTATTTTATGTTTTAATAATGTTGATAATAGTTATCAATAATAGTGAGAGGAAGATTAGTGAAATATGTGTTTTTAGTTAGTGTCATAAAAGTTAATGAATTTCTATATTGTATGGCTATGAATCTATCTCTATTTTTGTGAACTAGAAATAATATATTTATATCTTTTAAATGTTTAAGAAGGAGTGGCTGTCTGTATGAAAAAAGCAAAAGAAATAGCTAAATGCGTTGCGGTAGCGTCCGTTATTATGTCTGGATCATTTGGTTTACAAGCAACATCTGCATTTGCAGATTCTAAAGGAACTGTAGAAAATCTTCAAAATGGTGGGAAGGTCTATAATAGTTTTAAAACTACTTATGACATGAAGCAAAATATCAAAAATTCAATAAAGGTTTCTTTTATTGAGGATCCTTACGCAGATAAAAAGATTGCAATTGTTACCACTGATGGTAGTAATATAGATGCTAAATATACAATTAATAGCGGATACTATAACGCAGGTTTAAAATGGCCATCAGCCTATCATACTGAAGCAGAAATAACAAGTGGTGATAGTGCTCAATTCCATAAAGCTGCCCCGGTTAATACAATGACTTCAGCAAAGGTCACTTCGGAGGTAGGGTATACACTTGGTGGAAGTGTTAAAGTAGGAGTAAATGATAAAGGGCCAAATGCCGATGCAAGTATCACAGGTAGCTTTGCTTGGAAAGAAAGTGTATCTTATGATCAAGTAGATTATAAAACGGTATTAGAGACCCACACAGATAAAAAATTAAATTGGAAAGTAGGATTCCAATCATTTAACTTCCCAGAGTGGGGAATTTATAATCGTGATTCATTCAATACTTTCTATGGTAATCAACTATTTATGAAATCACGTAGTTATAATGAAGGAACGAATAATTTTGTTTCAAAAGATACAGTACCAGCTTTAACAGGATATGGTTTTTCTCCAAACGTAGTAGCGGTTATTACTGCTGATAAAACAGAAACTACATCAGATTTAAAAATAACAAATCGTAGAATTTCAGATCAGTACAATATCGAATGGGTAAGTTCAAAATGGTGGGGAACAAATAATAAAGATACATATAATGAATTCTTTACGAACCACTATAAATTAGACTGGAAAAACCATCAAGTTACTCTTGATAACCAAAAAGCCCTTGAAGAACAAATGAATAGTATCAACAGCGTGAATGATAAACTTAACAAAGGAAAAGGGAAATTATCTCTTTCAATGAATGGAAATCAACTTAAAGCTACATCTAGCAATGCTGGTTATGGTATCAGTTACGAAGATAAAAATTGGGGTATCTTTGTAAATGGTGAAAAGGTCTATACTTTTAATGAAAAATCAACTGTAGGCAATATCTCTAATGATATTAACAAATTAAACATTAAAGGACCTTATATCGAGATTAAACAGATCTAGTCAGTAAATGATGGCCGATTGATGGATAATTATCTCATCAATATACGAGTTTATTTTAAATCTGTATAATGTAATGAAAGGACTAAAGTTTATCTATAAAATAGATAAACTTTGGTCCTTATTATTTTTTTGTTTGCACACGAAGTTAAGATAATATTAGATGTTTTTTGTCCAGACTTTCACTCGATTAGAAAAGAGCGTAAAGTATTTGAAAGCTATTGATATTACGCAAGGGGATATTGTTTAAAGTAATCAGAACTTCATCGGTTGTTAAGTTACCACTTTAAATATATAATTAAATTTCATTAAAAAGATACTCTATTCAAAGTCCTTATTGGGTTTTTGAAGTGAAATATATACTATTTGAGGTGTGTGAAATGGGGAAATCTCGAGAGCAGACAATGGAAAATATTTTAAAGGCTGCTAAGAAAAAATTTGGAGAGCGTGGCTACGAAGGTACGAGCATACAAGAAATTGCAAAAGAAGCGAAAGTGAATGTTGCTATGGCCTCTTACTATTTTAACGGGAAAGAAAACCTATATTATGAGGTATTTAAGAAATATGGTCTTGCTAATGAGCTACCCAATTTTCTTGAGAAGAATCAATTTGATCCTATCAATGCCCTTAGAGACTATTTAACGGTTTTTACTACACATATAAAAGAGAACCCTGAAATTGGATCATTGGCATATGAGGAGATTATTAAGGAAAGTGCACGATTAGAAAAGATTAAACCGTATTTCATAGGTAATTTTGAACAGTTAAAAGAAATATTACAGGAGGGTGAAAAGCAAGGAGTTTTTCATTTCTTCTCCATAAATCATACGATACATTGGATCACTTCTATTGTTTTATTTCCAAAGTTTAAAAAGTTTATTGATTCTTTAGGGCCAAATGAAACGAATGATACAAATCATGAATGGATGCCAGAAGACTTAGTGGACAGGATTGTTACTGCATTAACAGATAAACCTAAAGTGTAAAATTATAAAGAAGTATAATGTATTCTTTTTATTGAAAAAATACAAACCTTTTGGAAGTGAACCTAGTAGTATTAATTTATAGATTTATATACTTTTATGAAAATAAATGAAGTAAATTCAATTTAATCTTATTTATCTTATAGGGATTATAAGTTATACTAAAAGTAGGTACAAAATGTACCATTTGAAAAAGAGTGCATTGCAAAAAGGAATCCGTAAAGGATTCCTTTTTTTGTTTCTTTGAAAATGAAGCAATGTTCTAATAACTAGCAGTCCTTTTTGTATGGACTTACTGAGGTTATAATGAGAAGAAAAAGAACCCTATAGGGTTCTTTTTCAAGGCATATTAACAGTAAGGAGAATCATGAAATGCTACTTCAAATCTTTATTAGGGGAAAGATTTTGAAAAAGCTTAACATGTATTTATTTTTACATAAATGTAAGATGTAGTAAATTGATAATATTTATACTTACTATTACTAATATTCAATTAAGATAGTTAATACTATTTATATAGTGTTAACTGGTGTATAGTACAGTATAGATTTAGAAATTTAATATTAGATTACATTTGTTAAAAAAGTTAATAGATATATTATTTCAAATTCTAACTAACATTTAAACAATTTTAATTGAAATTGGTTGTGTATTAACCCTTATAAGCCAATAAAAGTAAATAAAATAAACAAAGACCCTGTAATAAATACAGGGCCGGATACAGGGTTAAGGGAACGCATAGTTTCTTAATATCATAGTAGCATATATTCTTTGTATAGCTACATGAGGATTTTGACAGAATTAAGAACAAGACAGAAAATCTGTAGGAAAGCAAATATAGTGCTGGAAATGTGATTTTAAATTAAGCTATAGGTATATTGAAATGGATGAAAACTCTTGAGTACCATGATTAAATTGCCTTTAATTATGAGGTTTAGGTTAGAGGGATAATTGGATCTTACTGAAAAGAAAAAATGTTTTTTAGATTAAAAGAAGAAAAGACACCTTTTGGGTGTCTTTTCTTTAGGTAAACAGTTCACATATTGCTGAATTAGATACGAAACTATAATTCGACTACGAAGTAAACTAACATAATCTGAACAGAAAAAATATGTAATATTACATTTTTAGTTTTTAATTATTTTATTCAATATAGAGAAGCAATGTAAATAAAAGGGCATGCAGTCGTATCTGCAGCCCTTTTTAGGAGGAATTCAAGACACCATTAGGACACGTATTGGTAAACAGGTTCAAAAATAGTATGTGTGAAAAGAAAAAGTCCTATACCAAAAGTAGACAGGACCTTATCTTTTTTAAATTTTAAAAAATGAAATTCTGTCCTTTTGAAATCAGTACAGCACACACTTGGTTTGAAATGAAATTAGAAAAAGTATACATGAAAATGGCAGACAACTATTTTGTTGCCTGCCGGTGCCAGTGGGTTGAATGAGTTAGTCAATTCAATAAATTGTGCTATCCCATTACCAGAAGAGTGAAGCCGCTAGTTCAAACGGCTTAGACATAGTTTGTCTAATAAAGAAAAAATTATGAGTAGAAATTTTGTTTGCTCTATATGAAAAGATAAATAGATATTCATCAGACAAGGATAATTTAGCATATCTTGAATAGGGTGTAGGAACGAATTAAAGAAAGGGATATTTGTTTAGGAAGGGACTGACTCAGGAGTGGGACTTTCGGACAGGGTTTGGGGAGCGGTGATTGCCTTTGGCATTGCGACTAATATCGTTGCTTGTATAATGGCAGTATACATTCAAAAATATGAGCTAATGATAAATCATCTTACAAATATTTTATTTTTAATAATTATCTCTTTAACGTTTATAAAGATGAAAATTAACAGATGGGTGGCTTTAGGATTTACATTAGTTGTAATAGAAAAAGGTATTAAAGCGGGCTATGACTTCTACACACATAATTATTATAGTGTCAGTTGGAGTTTAGCTATCATTGTCTATTGCATATACGAGATGGAAAAGTATCATATTGAAATAAACGAATAGGCGCAACAAAAAGGTGTTAGTAGGTGGAATTCTTTTTAAAATACTATAAAAAAGACACTACAAGAGTGTCTTTTTTTTGAAAATACTCTATAATTAACTTTGGGGAAGGTAATGTTAGAGTATTCGTTTAGCATTATCTTTATATTTGATAAACCATGAAATCGAAAGATTTTGTGGTTTATTTTATGAACAATAGATATTACAGTATTGGCAGTGAACTATTGATCATTTTAAGCATTAGGAAAGAATGGATTAAAAGTCTAACATCGAATAACGGTTCCGGAATATAGTGTTGCGAAATGATCTCCCATATCCCAAACGGTACTTGCCTGTATATAGCCTTTAAAGCCTTCTGAAGAATAATAAATCTCTTTTGGTATACTTTCTTTAGTTTGGAAATGTGCTTTAGAGTACTTTACATAATGGTTTTTAACAACTTTTGCTTCTGGAACAATAGTGTTTTTTTGTTCCAATTTTGGCCTAGCACTAGAAGGTGGTATGAATTTTACAGAATCTTGGTAATTAGTATCTAAGGTGTCAGCTTGTACACTGTGTGACGAAACAAAGGTGCTTAAACTACTTCCCACGACTAAAGTTGCAAATACTAACTTTGAGAATTTTGTTAATCTACTCATTCTATAATCTCCTTTTTATTATTTTGTAAGGTATCTCCTTACACCTCACAGTCTATATCCACTACAAAAGGGTGTACATACATATTGATAGACAAAATTCTACAAAATACCTCATGTTTTGGCGTTTATGTATAATAATCCAATGTATAATAATCTATCAAAAGTAAAAAGGTAGGCATTATATAAAAGAAAATGAATAATTTATGCAGAGTTTGTATATGAAATTATTGTTTAAATATTCTAAAATGAGTTGATAAAGATGTTGGTAGGTTTTTGGGAAAATAAATGATTCCCTAGGTGGAATTTGAAAGAAAGATTCTCTGTTAGAGTTTTTATAAGGGAATTCATTTTCGTAGATTCAAAATGTAAAAATAACTAAAGAATTAAGTAAAAGCACACATTTTAAATAAAAGCTCTGTTAAAAGTAAATGTTGATATTTGAAACCAATTCGAAATCTTAATATAATTTCATAAAAACTAACGTTCGATATGTATTGAGGTTGAGCAAAGCGTTCAGTAATCTATTGAAACATATTCGTGATTTGTCTCATACAGAGAGAGCAAGTGTTTCAATGGGGAAAAAGCTATGTTGAGTCTTTTTTCTTTGTCGGTGGTCGTCTAATCAATGAAATGACGGATGCTTATGATAGTTTGTGTCTAGCAACATTCGTGTATAAACGAATGAATTAAGAAAAGGGTGAAATATTGGATAACTCGAAATGGATGCCTTTAAGTAATGTTGATGATGATGAGGAAATTTGGGCAGGAGCAAGAGTTAGGTTGTACAATGTTGATATGAATAGAGAAGATAAAGAAAATAATTTCTATGAATATATTATTTCTTATATCTACGACAACACTAACTACTTACAACTAACTAATTTAACAACAGGAAAAGCAGGTTATATTATTTGTGTCGTTGAAAAAGAATTACCAAATAATTATGCTTTGGGCAGAACATTAAAGCAAAGAATAGGTTTAGAAAATACCTATTTTAGATTTGAATAATCAACAAATAAGGGAAGCACCAATTCTAAGGTGTCTTCCCTTATTTAATACTTTTTATCAATAATCAATATTAACAGAGCCTAATTGATGAAAGTGAGAAAAATGATAAACATTCTTCTCACTTTCATCAATTAGGGTGGCATATACATAAATATGCGTTTGGGTGGATTTTTGGATGAAAAATCCACATGCATAGTATAACAAAAAAATTATGGCTTTTCGCATGTAATATTGCATATGAAAAATAGTAAAGTTTTAAATTTTAATATCAACAACTTATATATATATGTTACAATGTAATTCTCTAATTTATTTTATTCTCCTATATAGAATTTATAGTTTAGTGATTCAATAAAAAAAGTGATTGTAATAAACAGATAAAACGATGAAGTAATACAGTTAGAATGGTTAAAAGGCAGTTAAATATAATTATTAAAGAAATAAATTTACTTAGTTATGTTTTGTGAATTTATTATGGTAAGGATTTCATCTGATTGGAATAGCGCTAAATTAAATTTTTATCCAAACGAATCCAATAATTATTTTTTAAATGAAGTATATGTTGCATCAAGTTTATTTGGAATAATTCGTAGTCTAATAATTGCTGAATCTAGAAAAATAACATATTTGAAAGGAGGACAGATAAAACTCTGTCTGTGAAAAATAAATCTCTAAATTATAAAGTGCGGATAATAGGATTTAATTGTGGTTTCATTTCGAATGGTACAATAAATGAATGTGGAAAAGTAAAGGAGAAAAATTTAAATAAACTATATAAGTAGTAAAAATGAAAAGGAGAAGTATCTAGTGTTTAATATAAAAGAAAGATTGGGACAAATAAAGCTTAAAACGAAGTTGTCTATGGCATTTATAGCAATATTAATTATACCAAGCCTTATCGTAGGAGTATCATCTTATAATAAAGCAAAAACAGATCTTAATGAAACAATTCTACAATCAGCAAAAGATAATATAAGTATTTTAGATAAGATTGTTGATGATGAATTAGAAAATAAGCATACAGATATCACTCATTTTACAAAGGTACTCACACAAGGGGATTATAATCCTGAACAATCGCAAAATGTACAGAATAAATTTGATCAATATATACAGTTACATCCAGAGATAGAAACGATTTATACGGCATCCAGTAACAATCAATTTATTCATGCACCTGTTGGAAAAATACCAGAAGGGTTTAATCCGCTAGAAAGTAGTTGGTATAAGGATGCAGTAAAAGCAGATGGAGAGATTATTGTTTCATCTCCATATAAATCAAAGTCTACAGGAAATATGGTAATTGCAATTGCAAAGCAGAATGCAGATAAAAGTGGTGTCATTGGCGTAGATTTGAATATTAAAGATATCGTAAAAACATCCAAAATGATAAAAATTGGGAAGCAAGGATTTGTATCTATAGTTAGTCAAGATAAAACTATAGTTGTTCATCCATCACTAAAGCCTGGAGAGAAATTAGAGAAAACTTTAGTGGATGAATTGTACAAGACAGAAGATGGAGTAATTACTTATAGCCTCAATGGCGAAGATCGAAACATAAGCTTTAAGACAAATAAAAAAACAGGTTGGAAAATAGCTGGCGTAATGCCTACGAAAGAAATTGAAGAAGCTACCAATCCTATTTTTTATAAAACACTCACTATAATAGGTGCTTCATTATTGTTAGGTGGAATTGTAATTCTATTCATACTCAAATCTATAATTACTCCACTAAGACAATTAGTCATGTCAGCTCAAAGAATTAGTCAAGGGGATTTAACCGAGAAAATAGATATTCGTTCAAAGGATGAACTTGGTCAATTAGGTGGTAGTTTCAATACAATGGCAGAGTCGTTACGTAATATTATTTCTCAAATTAACACATCTGCAGGACATGTAGCTGCGTCTTCTGAGGAACTAACTGCTAGTGTAGAGCAAGCAAGTGTTGCGACAGAACAAATTACAAAAGAGATGGAAGAAATCTCGAACAGTGCAGAGGTTCAAAATAATGAAGTTGAGTCTGGAGCTGAATTAATTGGTGAGGTAACACGAAATATTCAATACGTAGCTGAGAATGCTTCTGAAGTATCGGCTTCATCCATATACACTAAACAAAAAGCCAATGAAGGTGAACAATTAGTAGAACAAACTGTAACACAAATGCAGTCTATCCATCACTCTGTTTCTCAATCCGATAATGTCATAAAATTATTAGATAAGAAATCACAGCAAATTGGCAGTATATTAGAAGCGATTCAAAATATTGCGGAACAAACAAATTTATTAGCATTAAATGCAGCGATTGAAGCAGCTAGAGCTGGGGAACAGGGGAGAGGGTTTGCAATTGTTGCTGATGAAGTTAGAAAGTTGGCGGAGCAATCATCCGAATCTTCAATGGAAATTGGAAGTTTAATTAAGGAAATACAAGCAGACGTACATGAGACTGTAAAAGCTATGAATGAAGTAGGCGTAGAAGTACAGTCGGGAATTAAGGTTGCGAATGATACAAAACAAAGTTTTTATGAGATTTCAAAATCTGCAAATGATATTGTATCAAAAGTGCATGGTATGGTAGAACTATCAAATAAAATGACAACTGATGCAATGAAAGTTGATACATCGATTGATCAAATAGCTATGGCTGTAAAAGAAAATTCTTCAAGTATGCAAACGATAGCTGGTTCATCTGAGGAACAACATGCTTCTATGGAAGAGATAAATTCTTCAGCAATACAATTAGCACAGATGGCGGAAGAACTTCAAGAGTTAATTGGTGGATTTAAGATTTAAGTTGAGATTCTAGGAGAGAATGCTAGAATCTTGTTACAGAGTGGAAATGAAAAATCTTATAACATAGTAAATAAGTATAATATGTACTCTCTATGCGTATTGAACAGGCAGATAAGCCATTTAAAAACCCTCCATTTGGAGGGTTTTTAAATACATTTACATTAAATTTGTGGTGGTGCACCACCATAATCGCCAACACTATATGAAGGAGCAGGATAATGCCCATGAGTAGCAAGCTGATCTGTTTTAGAAAACTGAAAAATTCCCACCGTTAATACCCCAATAAAAGCAATGCCTGATAATAATAAGCTAATTTTTTTCATTATTTTAACACTCCTTTTGCGATTGATTTTTGTCTTGCTTGATAACAAATATGGAAATAGTCACTTACTTTTTGGTGGTTCTCTAATTGTCTACATTTTGTGGCAAATAATTCGGCGTATTCGACAACATATTCCCATAATTCTTCTTCCTCAAAGTATAAGATTCCTTCTTGAATGATTTTTTCTAATTTTTCCAATGGAATATTTTCGTTTAATTTTTTTAAAATAGAGAAGTGGTGTGTGTATTCTTCGTTATGAATTTCTCTACAAATCTGTAGTCCCTTATCAATGAGTTGGCTGGCCGTTGATTGTTCTCCTAACTTATAATGTTCCTTAGCTTGTAGGAAGATGGCCTTGAAGTGTGTAGGGATTTTCTCTGTTACTTCTGAAAGGTGACGAATAGCTAAAGTAGACATACTTTGATCAGAATACAGCCACCCCATAGTATTTTTTACGTATAACAAGGAATCTTCTTCCCTATTTTTTTGTAGTAAATCAATTGCGCAATGTAGATATTCTTCTGCTTGTTCGTACTGTTTTAAATAGATGCAGCAACCACCTAGCAAACTATTACAAAAGGCTGTTTTTACTTCATAACCTTCGTACTTTGAAAAGATTGCTCTCGATTTATTTGCGTACTCGATAGAAGCGAGATTGTTATAGGTATGGTGATAGAAAGTAGCAATTCTATAGTAAAATTCAGCATGTTCAATTTCATCTGGTATAGCTACCAATATTTTTTCTGCTAGTTTATAATGTTCCTCTGCCTCAGTATAATTAGATATAAAAGTGGAATGAATGGATTTGAAAAAATGATAATAGAATTGTAGAAATTGATCTGTAGGCATATCATAATCGCTAATAGTATCAAAACTATTTTGTTGAATACCAAGGCTATCTGTTAAGACCTTGTAACGAAATTCGAGTAGTGAATAGTATAGTAACAAATTTTGATCCTGATGTTCTTGATCCGGCTCAATGCTTAACTTATTAATTTTTTCATCAATTTTCTTTTTTAGATTAGTAGCTTTTATAACTTGTTGAGATAGCATAGCTCGATACCAGTCGTTCAATAGAGAGGTTAATTGCTCATTTCCCTTTACTGAAACACTCATAATATACGCCCCCATTTTCTAAAAAAATCCTAATCCAATTTAATTATAAACATCATAACAAAATAGAAGAAAAAATGGAGTGATATTACAATATTTTTCAAGAAAATTCATAAAAAACAATCAATTTGTGTCGAATATACTTAGAATAAAACATCCAAAAATTATCAAAAGATGATATGAGTCTTTATACGTTCTATCAGGTGAACTTAGAAACTGTGATTGAAGATTTATGAAATTTCCTTTTCTTAAAACGGATCAATTACATATTAATTTTTAAATTATTTTATTGGATACATATAGTATGTATCCGATAAAATATATAAATCTTGCGTATGTAAATAAGAAGACAATAAAGAAAACAAAAAAGAACTTGTAAGAATTCCTACAAGTTCTTTTTTAGATAATGTAAAAAGGTGAAACAGAACATCTCATTATTTGTAATAGTGAAATTATCTTACTTATGGTTTTGTTTTATAGAAGATGTACTATATTGAAGATTTGTTCTTATTGTTGATTAAAGGCAAATTAAAGACTGGTAGGGAGGAAGTGCATAAAAGAGAAAGCCTTCTTTACTTATTCTGAAAAGATAATTCAAAAATCAATTTGTGTATAGAATAAGCAATGCATGAATTCATCAACATTGGTGATAATAAATCAGAGAATCAATATATAAGCATGAACTTTAGTGGAATAGCTACAAGAAGGGGATAATTCTATAATAGTAGATATAATTATCAAAATTTTCATCTTAGTTACTTTTCGGGTAGGATAAGTAGAAGAAAATAGGAAGTTTTTCTTTGAAGAAAGCTCTTTTGACAGGAATAGATTTTTTCATAACTAGAACAAATAAATTAATAATCGCATATACTGTATTGTCGTTAAAGCAAGACATTATTTTCTCAGAACAAGGGAATCACTAGAAAAATATGTGATTCCTTTATGCTTAAGTATAATGTCAATAGTTGATTTGAAATAACCGAAGAAATAAAATCTTTGTTAATGGACAATCACATAATTTTAGGTATAGTAGGTTTATAATTTAGACTATAAAAATTAATGTATCTTTTATTATTTTAACCAAGAAGACTCCCTCCATAAGGAACTCACAGCAAGTATGGGGAAGTGGGAGTAGTTCAAAGCATACAATATTGTTTGATTTGGCTAATACATAGATTTATCATCTCAGAACTGGTGTAAGAATTATAATGTTTATACCATTCTATTGTATTTTCTAAAGTCTGTTGTAGGGACCATTTTGGCTGCCAATTAAGATTGAATTTTGCTTTGCTAATGTCAAGATTTAGTAAATTTGCTTCATGAAAATTTATTGGACCTATATTTTCTGCTGTCCAATCCCCGCAGCCCCAAATATCTAGTAAACTGGTCACTAATTTTTCTACTGGAACAATATTGCTTAGGGATGGCCCGAAGTTCCATGCTCCTGAATAAAGGATACCATTATTTATAATTTTTTCTGTAAGGAGTAAATACCCGCTTAAAGGTTCTAGTACATGTTGCCAGGGTCTAATAGCAGTAGGGTTTCTAATAATAATGTTTTTGTTTGATTCTAATGCTCGTATACAATCAGGAATAATTCTATCTATTGACCAATCACCACCACCAATTACATTACCAGCTCGAACGCTTGCAATTATTTTCTTGTGTTGAGAAAAGTTTTCTTCTGAAAAGTAAGAATTTCGATAGGAAGAAATTAAAAGTTCACAGCATCCTTTGCTTGAGCTATATATGTCATGGCCGCCCATAGGGTCAATTTCACGATAACCCCAAGGCCATTCTTTATTTTCATAGCACTTGTCACTTGTCACCATAATTCCTATTTTAGCTGATTCATGTAATCGAATTGCCTCTAGTACATTCATAGTTCCTACAACGTTTACCTCGTATGTTTCTCTAGGATATTCATATGAATAATTAACTAGAGGTTGGGCAGCTAAATGGAATACAATTTCAGGTTTATAATCTGTAAAAACCTTATTTAATTTATTAAAATCTCTAATGTCTCCACGAATATCAATTATATTATTTTGAAGGTTAGTAATGTTAAAGTTATCATTCTTATTTTTAGGATCTAATGAATATCCGATTACAGTAGCACCTAATTCATTCAACCATAGGGATAACCAAGAACCTTTAAAACCAGTATGTCCAGTAATTAAAATTGTTTTTCCGTAAAAAGCATTATTAAAGTTTTGGTTTAACAATTAGTCCACCTCCTTTAGTACCCTATTTTTAGGGGGTTAGGTATAAATGTTTATTATTTTTATACCAATTAACAGTTTTTATAATTCCTTCTTCAATATTAATTCTAGGTTCCCAGGAAAGAGAGTTTTTTATTTTTTGCACATCCGCTTCAGGAACCCATCTTTCATTTGTTCTAGAGGAAATTGCACCGTAATTTGGTCTGGAATTGGTTTTCAAATGTTTGAATAATAATTCTACATAATGTTTCAAGGGGTGAATAGTGCCGCTCCCAATATTAAAAATTTCATTTTGTACAGTAGTATTTTCTACTGCTAGGATACAGGCATCTATTACATTTTCTATATAACAATAATCTCTTAATTGATTACATAAAGTTAAATTTACATCTTTGTTTTGTAATACTCGCAAGATTATATAGCTAAAAATTTTATGCGGCTCTTCGCCTTCTCCGAATATGCCAAAAGGTCTTAATGTTATAAGATTAATATTGTTTTCGCTAGCAATTTGATGGGCGAGTATAGTAGCAGCAGCTTTGGTACTTCCATAGATATCCACAGGAGTTAGTAACATATTTTCATGAATAGGTTCCATCTTGTTACCGTATTCAGAACTACTCCCAAAATTGATGATTTTTTTACAATTCACCAATTTTGCTGCTTGAATAATGTTACAAGTCCCTATAACATTTGTTTCTATAGCATGGATGTAATCTGTATGGGCAGAATTTACACCATAGGCTGCCAGGTGAAAGATATAATCGGGATTAATTTTCTTTATTGCATCTTGTACTTGTTTTTTATCTCGTATATCTATTTCATAGGTTTCAATATATTTTAGAATATCCTTTAGTCTCCAAGAGTTTGATGGTGTTCTTATGAAAAGAACAATTTTTGCTTGTAAATTTAAAAGTCTTCGTGCCAAGTGAGTACCAATAAAACCGTATCCACCAGTAATAAGGAAAGTTTTATTTTTAAATGAAGCAATCATAGTGATAATCTATCCTTTATTAAGATGTATTTTTAGTTGCTGAAATAAATAGATTTATTTTTAAATAAGGAAAGTATCAGTCTTAATTGTGATGAGGGGAGGGGTATTTAAAATAATTTTTTATTGTTGTTGTATCAATTTGATCAGCAAATAAAGAGGAGGAAGGTTTTTGAAAAGTATTATGAAGGGTATGACATGTCTTATTCAATTGTTCAATATAAGGAATGTATATATAATCTAAAACTGCTGGAGGTAATTCTAAAGTTTCGTGTTTCCATAAATCGAACTCATTTGGATTAATAATTTGCATACTTCCAAAATGAAAAGCTATTAATTCATCTTGATCAATAAAAACTTTATTATCTGTTTTGGATATAGAACTGCTATTTAAAATGACATTCCAAGGTGCTGCATCAATACCTCTATGAGTCATGATTTTTATATTAGAAAAGATGTTAGGAATGTGATTTAAATATTTTTGATCACCCCATCTATCCATTTCAACATCATAATGATTATTACAATATTCTAGGCATTTATCTTTCCACCATGTTAAAATTTCTTTACTATTTTGATCGTTTTTGAAGCCTACTAAACCAGCTTGGTATATACCGTGTATGCTTTCAATTTCAGTAGAGCTTCTTTGAGGGCAAAGGAATACAGAGTATTTCCACCACTCATCAAGAATGATATTAGGTGCTGTAAAGAAATACATATCAGCATCACAATATATAATGTGATCAACTTCCGGATAAAGACTAAGGACATGTAGACATAGGGGCGCTTTTAATGTCCAACAATACTCTTGTAAACTTCTATCATTTTTTATACTGAGGAGTTCATGATTTTCAATTTCTTTTACCGGAATTAGTATGGCGTGCTTTAATTTTAATTTCTCTAATATTTGATAAGTTAGATCATCCATACAACAGATCCATACAGTAAATTTAGCGTTGAAATTTTCTAAGGAATAATAAGAGGTCAATCCTTGAATTAATCGTTCTTTACTTATAATCATGGAAAAGTTCATAAAATGATTGGATTGATTCATTTTTCTTCTTAATTGTGAATCTTTATATAAAGTTTGAGCTTTATTTATATCTTTTTTACTTAAAAATTGTTTAGTATCTTTATTGAATTTATCCTTTAATTGCTTTAAAACAAATTGAATTCTCTCTAAATACGGAGTGTAAATATGGTTTAATATATTATTGGGTATTGAAATTTCTCCCAAAGACCAAAGATCAAAATCATTTTCAGTAAAGATAGTAATACATGCAAAATGGTAAACAACTAGTTTGTCGTTTTCAATAAATATATCATTTTTAGTCTTGTCAATTTTATAATCGTTATTATATATACAGTTCCAAGGCGCAGCATTTATACCTAAGTTATTTGAAATTTTTACTTTTGGAAAATATATAGGGATATAATCTAAATACTTTTGGTCTCCAAATTTCCCCTCTTCAGCCTCGGCACTGCACCAATCTATACATTTATTTTTCCACCATCTTACACTTTTTAGTCCATAGAGATCATTCTTAAATCCAATTAGACCAGCCTGATATTTTCCGTACATTTTTTCTACCCAATCACGATCTCTTTGGGGGGTTAGGAAGATAGAATGGTCACCCCATTCCTCAAAAATAATATTAGGGTCAGAGAAAAAGCATAAATCACCATCACAATATAGAATAGATGGTAAATCATAATTGACCAATAAATATTCTATCAAGACAGATTTTAAAGTCCAACAATATTCATTTACTTTTCTTTTTCTCTTAATTGCTTTTAGTTCACGATCTTCTAATTCTTCAACTTGTAAAAGGTTTACATTAATTAAACTCATTTCTTTTAATAGTGAATATGCAAAAGGATCTATACAACAAATCCACAATGTGAATTTTTCTGAGTACTGCATTAATGATTGCTGTAAAGCAATAATTTTCAAGACATACTCACTACCTACAATGACGCAGAAATGATTATTTAGATCATGTTGTTGATTATAGAATTGGGGATTAATTCTTTTTTGAGTATTTTTTTTGGAGAGATTTGAAGCTTTAATTCCTGTTGAAAGTGGGTTAACTATTTTCTCATTAGAGGGGATGTACAATCGGGGTAAACTTATTTTTTTATCATTAGAGTTCAATGCTTATTCAGTCCTCTCCACTAAAATTTATTTGGATTCCAACTTTCATTTACAGTTTTTAAATCTTTAGGTGTATCGACACTAGCCCAAAAGTCATTGTGTTCATAGACGGCGAGCTCATTGTCTTTTATTAAATTTCGAAGAGGATCTTCTTCTAGAACACAATCATCATTATTACTTAAATAATTGAATATTTCTTTGTTAAATACAAAAAAACCGCCATTAATTACTTCATCAAGTAATGGTTTTTCTTTAAAATCAATAGCAATTCCATCTTCGACCGCCAATAGGCCGTATTGACTATTTTTTTTAATTCCAGTTAATGTAGCAATTTTTCCTTTTTCTTTATGGAATGCTATTAGTTGATCAATATCTATATTGGCTAATCCGTCACCATAAGTTAATAAAAAGGTTTCACCCTGTACAAAGGATTCAAGTTTTTTTAGTCTTGCCCCGGTCATTGTATCAATTCCTGTATCTATAAAGTGTATATTCCAATTTTCTAATTTCTGAAGTAGCGTATATTGACTGGTTTTAAAATTCAAACTAAAGTCATTCTCTTTCCAGCTAAAGTCCATAAAATATTCCTTAATTTTCTCACCTTTATATCCTAAGGGTAAAATGAAATCAGAATGTCCATATTTTCTATACCAATTCATTATATGCAAGAGGAGAGGCTTTCCTTGAACTCGAACTAATGGTTTGGGAATGTCCTCTAAAATTCCTTGCATCCGAAGCCCTTTTCCGCCACACAAAATTATGACTTTCATAGATTTATTTCCTTCCTCTCTATATATTTTACTAATTTAAACTATGTAGTTTGTTTGGTAAATGTATACACGGTTGTACCATAATGACAATCAACTAAAAAAAATATGTTAGATTTATAATTCAGATGCTGATTAAACGTGGAGAATACACACTGTAGTTTATCATGAATTATATGTAAATTAGGTTCTTTTAAAATCTATGCTTTAGTTTATTTAATATTAATGAAAGAAATTGCTTGTTCTTAAGATAAAAGAAGGGGAAGGAAATCAAGGGAATTGAAGAAGCTTATAATGAAATATCCAAGAAGACAAAATATAAGATAAAGTATGGAAGTAAGTAGTCGTGAATGCACTACATAAGCAGAATATGCTGATCGCATAAATGATTATACAGAAATCAATAGAAGAATAACAAAGGAAATTAGCCATTTAAAGGAAAATGGAACAACTATTTTTACATTTTATAAATTCAAAAAAGAGCACCGCATAAAGGTGCTCTAGTGATGGAACTAATTTTGTAAAGAACTATTTATTCAATAAAGAAGGACTTACGAATTATTATATGAACGTTTTGTTAATTAAGTGTGTATCAATTAGACAGGAATTTTATTTTTCTACACCTATTTGATTTTACGGGCCAAATCATTTTAAAAGTAAGAAGAAAATTATTAAGTTAATGTTATTTTGTTTAAAATAACATCCCAATCGGAATCATCACCTTCCCATCTATCCTGATAACGTGGGAGTTCAATTGAACAAACCCTCGATATTCCCCAATTTTGTTCAACAATATTAGATATACCCTCCTTGAAATTAACAATAAGAATATTAAAATCCTTATTTGTAATTTTAGATAATACGTTTTGTAATTCAACCGCTTCATCTCGATTTCCCCAAATTCTAATGAATAAAATGGATTCACTACTATTTATTTTTTCAAGGAATCGATTAATTCTAGTGTCTAATTTAGCTTTAAAAGAAGGATAGGTTGATTTCAAATCCTTTTCGGAATTAATAGGAAAATCATGCATTGAAAAACAATTATAATAAGTGTCCTTTATACAGTAGGTAATTCGTTCTGCCCATTTAATTTGATTATCAAATTCTGATTCAATAAGACCGTAACTTTCTGAACCTTCTATAACCATATTTTCCAACTTCATGAATTTTTTAAATCGATTTTGAAGTAATCTGTTTACATCTGAAAGTGATGGATAATAAAACCAATCTAAAGGTCCAGAAAATGTTCTTAAATTGTGTCTTTTGATTTGGTTGGTGACTTGACACAATCCTCCTAAACTTACAATTACGCCATAGGATTTTTGTATATCTTCTAGGTTCATCCTCATCATCCTTTATAAAAGTAATTTAAATTATCTGTTCAGTATATGATGCAATAACATATTGATGTGGACCTATATATCACAGTACATAGAGCTAAGACATTTGTATAAATTTAAAAAGTCAAATACCTAAGTTGAGGGATTTCATCTTTGACGTTATATCATGGAGTTATTATTGGAATGAAAGCTGGTAGGGATATTGCGCCAGAGTTATATATTCTCCAGTAACTTAATTTAGAAACCTGTTCTTGATTACTGTAGTAAAATTGTTGTTCTTTTAAAAGAATCCTTAGATAAAAAAGAAAAATCTATTGGCTAGCATTTAACCAGTAGATTTTTCTTTTCATCTTCATAGTTTTCCTGCCTCTCTTAAAGTTATGATATATAATCTTTTAAAGACTGACACGGTGCATTTTTTTTCATAATGCACGCAAAAAAATCAGTTTAAGAATTATGTGAAATCGTGTCAAAAAATTAAAGGTAATTATATATGTATTTAAGATGATATCCATCTGCGTGTATTTTTTAAAATTTTTAGATAAATGCAATGATAATGGCTTCTTAAGAATTAATTTAGCACCTTGTTTATTTAGAAAAGCCCTATAAACCATTTAGTTCATAGTAAAAGTAATATATTTAATATTAAATGTCTTGCATAATGCGATAAAATTTCACAATTTTTTATCAATATATACAGAAAAAGGTAACGAAACTTAAGCGATATTTAATACTTTTCATATTTGTGAAGTATGTGAATTTGTTTATTTTAACATCTAAGATGTTAGATGTTGTTTTTTAAACATTACTTATCCGGATTCATGAAAAGTATTTTAATGCATTATTTTTATTTTATATAATAATATTTAGTTTTAATATTAAAACTAAAATATGGAAGTAACATAGGGGATTTACGCATATAGTAATGTTGATGGTAAAATTAACAAAATTTTCATTTAAATCAGATAAAACTATGATGTTTTTAACTTATAATCATGTTACTACGATGAAAAAATGGCTACTAATTAGTTAATTTAAAAATCAATTTTAGATAGGAAGAGGATAATGAAGACCAGAGATAGTTATAAAATTATTGTAATTGGTGCTGGGACAGCAGGACTATCTTCTACTGCACATTTATTACGAAATGTACCCCTATTGAAAGAAAGTATAGCAATTATTGATCCATCAAAAAAACATTACTTTCAGCCACTATGGAGTTTAGTGGGGGGAGGAATTGTTTCAAAGGAAAGTACGATGCGTAATCAGGAATCGCTTATTCCAAAAGGGGCAACGTGGATCCCTAAAAGTGTTGTTGAGTTATTTCCATCTGAAAATAAGATACTTTTAGATGACGGACTGCTACTTGAGTATGAAATTCTTATTGTAGCAGCTGGTATCCAAATAAATTGGGACAGTATTAAAGGCTTAAAAGAGTCTATTGGCACTAATGGGGTATGTAGCAATTATTCTTATACATATGTTGATTCTACTTGGAGAGAAATCGAAAAATTTAAAGGAGGAAATGCGCTTTTTACCCACCCTAATACTCCTATTAAATGCGGTGGTGCTCCACAAAAAATTATGTACTTAGCAGAGGAGTATTTTTGTAATAGTGGTGTAAGAAACAGAAGTAAAGTAATATTTTATTCTGCAAACAATAACATATTTCAGGTTCCACGATATGCAAATACTTTAGAACAAGTACTAGAAAGAAAGCAAATTATAACGAATTATAATAAAAATCTAGTGGAAATTATCGCCGAAAAGAGAGAGGCAATTTTTGAAGATACGCAAACACTAAAAAGAGAAACCGTACCATATAGTATGATACATGTTGTTCCGCCAATGGGGCCACCTAATTTTATTAAAGAGAGTGAGATAAGTGATCATCAGGGGTGGGTAGATATAAGCCCTTATACTTTGCAGCATGTGCAATATAAAAATATTTTTGGACTTGGAGATTGTACCAATTTACCTACCTCTAAAACTGGAGCAGCAATTCGAAAACAGATACCCGTCTTAAAACAAAATATTATGGACGTACTTAGCGGAAGAGATTTACAGGCTAAATATGATGGATATACATCATGTCCGATTGTTACAGGATATAAAAGTCTTATACTTGCTGAATTTAACTATGAACATGAGCCTCAAGAAACGTTTCCATTTAATCAAGCGAAAGAACGGTATAGTATGTTTTTACTTAAAAGATATATGTTGCCATATATGTATTGGAATTTAATGTTGAAAGGGATTCTATAGGAGAAGATAAAAAGTGGTTACAAAAATTGAAAATTAATTTGAAATAACTAATTGGAGGGAATAGCTATGCTTTTAAAATATTTTTATGATGAAAAATTAGCACATGCTTCCTATTTAGTCGGTTGTCAGAAAGAAGGCGTAGCAATCGTTATTGATCCTAGTCGCTATATAGAACAATATATAGAATTTGCTAAGAAAGAGGGGATGGAAGTAATTGCTGCGGCTGAGACTCATATTCATGCTGATTTTCTTTCTAGGTCTAGAGAACTTTCTAATCTTTACCCTGCAAATTTATATGTATCTGATGAAGGAGATTGTGATTGGAAATATCAATATCTTAACGAAGGTCGATACAAATTGGTTAGAGAAGGCACAGAGTTTAAAGTAGGTCATATAAAATTTAATGTAATTCACACCCCAGGGCATACGCCTGAAAGTATTTCTTTTTTAGTAACTGATACAAGTCAAAATAATTATACGAATGATAAACCGATAGGAATATTCACAGGTGATTTTATATTTGTAGGAGATATAGGAAGACCGGATTTATTAGAAACTGCAGTCGGTATTAAAGATACTGCAAAAATAGGAGCGAAACAATTATTTGATTCTATACAAAAAATAAAAATACTTCCTGATTATTTGCAAATATGGCCATCACATGGTGCGGGAAGCGCATGTGGAAAAGCATTAGGAGCAATTCCAACTTCTACATTAGGTTATGAAAAGATGTTCAATTGGGCATTTCGGTGTAATGAAGAAAGTGATTTTATATCGACTTTATTGACGGCACAGCCAGAGCCTCCAAAGTATTTTTCATTAATGAAGAATTTAAATAAGTATGGTCCGCCAATTCGTAAGAAGAGAAAAAGTACTGCTATTAATACAGTAGAAGAACTTCAAGAAATTTTGAAGAGCGTTTATCAAATAGTTGATATAAGGGATGTAGAGAGTTTTGCTGCAGGTCATATCGAGAAGTCAATTAACATACCTTATAACAATTCTTTCACAACTTGGTGTGGATGGTTATTAGATTATAAAAAAGAAACTTTAATAATTCTAGATGAGGAAAAGGTTAAAGTAGAGGCAGTTATTAGAGAATTTGAATCTATTGGGTTAGATAATATTATTGCTTTTGCACCCTTAAAAGTAATACAAAGACTTGATAGATTTGAAAGTTACAAAGAAAAAACATCGATTGAATTATATCCGCATATAAAAGGTGGAAGCGTTAAGGTTATCGATGTGCGTAGTAAAAAAGAGTGGGAGGAAGGACACCTTCATGATGCAATACATATCACTTTAGGTAATCTATTTGAACAACTAGATTATATACCGAAAAATTTTCCAATAGTTTTGCAATGTCGAACCGGATTACGTTCCGCTATAGCAGCTAGTATGTTACAAAGAGCTGGTATAAAGGAAGTAGTGAATTTAAAGGGAGGATTTCTTGCATGGAAAGAAGAAGGGCTTCCTTATACAACATGCAATCTCAATGTGTAGGAAAATATTATATGCTAGGTAAGAATAATTAAAAGAAGTTATAGATGACGTGTTAGAAAAGGGAATCATAATTGTCGCAGATTCAGGAAATACATTAGGATTATTAATTGATTATCCAGTTAAATATGAAAATGTAATATTTGTTTTAGCATTAAATAATTTAACATTGGATCCATCTTTTATGGAATGGCAGTGTTGGAAGTACTTAGGTATTATCAATAAGAACCCAATTTAAAATTCTCTTGGATGCAAGAGAATTTTTTTATTGGGAATAGTAAGGGGGAGGGGAGGTGCATTACATATGGGAAAAGGTAGAAGTAATAATGCTGGTAAAAAGCAACCGAATTTTGATGATTCATCTAATTTTGCTAAACAAAGCCAGCCGACAGAAAAGAAGAAGAAATAAGAACAAGAGCTCTCTTGATAAAGGGAGCTCCTGTTAAAAGTGGACTGACGTTTCAGAATAACATATCGATGGATTAACCCAATAGCCATAAATACAAGGTTTTAATTTTTCGAAGGGCATCTAATTTAATATTATTGTCCCGCTTTTTTATACTTATTGACGCGTTAAATCCATTTAAAATGCTCCTTAATGGCGTTGGGCGTGATCTTCATTAAAATTTTTTAAACCTAATGGGACTTACCATTAAGAGGGCGAGGATTAAAGTAATCCATGCATTACTATATGAAAACAATGCCATACCAGCCAATGATAATCCTGCAGCTGGAATAGGTAATCCCTTAAAATATCCAATAGTTGGTTTAATACTAAATTTAGCTAATCTTAAAGCACCCATTGTTGGGAATAGGATAAATGCCAAAGAAGTTAAAATAGAAGGTGTTGCTATCGTATGAAATAAAAGCGCAGGAGCGACGCCGAAACTAACAATATCAGCTAAGGAATCCAATTCTACGCCAAACTCACTGTTCACTTTTAATTTTCTTGCAATTCTTCCATCAAGAAAATCTAAAACAGCTGAAAAGAAAATGAGAATGGAGGCTGCTCCTAAATATTCACTCATATTCAAGGTGATTGAGAAAACACCGCACAATAAATTTCCAATCGTAAATAAATTCGGTATAACTTTTACAAGCTGATTAAACAAGTTTGTTCCTCCTAAATTAATTAAACTTCACATTTCTGTAGCAATTTCTATATATTCTTCCGTTATTCTTAAAAATATATGACCACTGTATTACTGTAAGCTAATTAAATTTCGATAAGAGAAAAATTGATTTCTTAAATGTTCCACTGGTTTATAAAAATGTTTAATCATTTTCAGTACGCGTTATTGAATATTAGCACCTGATAGTTGATATTTCGAGTAGTCAGGGATTTTCCGGTTCTGGTGCAAAAAATTCAAGGTAATTAAAAATAATCTCTAAAAAGGAGACATAATGATATTATTATTTTAAAAAGGTTCGTGGTTGGTATCGAATATAAAAAAATAGAATTTTTATACAAAAATCACCCGAAAGGGTGCCTTTTGTACCTCTTAAAATGACTGAAGATGTGTTTACTTGAGTTCATTAGGTAGTTAGAGGTTGATAGACTATCTTTAACGAAAATGTTGAGTAGTTCATCTTCATTATATATCAATTTAATAATGATTGGGGATTTAGAAAGTTCCATGGAAAGTACATATCAACCTGATTGGAAGATTGGAAATTTAATAACTGGTGATACATGTTACTTAACGCAACATTTTGGTGCGCAAATGAAAATTTTTAAAGTCCACACAAATGGTACCCTAGAACGATTCCAAACAATAGAACCAGAATTAAAATAAAATTTTTGTAGCATCAATTAAATTCATTTCTTTTTATGCAAACACACTTTCAGCGGAACTAACTTCTTCACTATTTTGCGCTGGAAAGACTTTATAAAAAATGGTTACGTTTTCTGATCTTGAAATAACCCTCTCAAATTGCAATCCTGCTTTTTCTAAAAGCTTTACTGCATCAACAATAGAAGTAATTGCTACAAAAGTTTTTCAAATAAAATTTATAAAAGCTTGATAGGTAATACCAAGGGAAAAGACCGTAGCTACTATATGTGCAGTCCATTTAGGCATATTTAAATTTAATACGGTATTGTACAACATTCCATATACGATACAAATGATTAATATGAATGCAATGAATTGAAGAACTAATAAAAATAGAGGTTGTTCCATTTATTCTCACTTCCTTTATTTGATATATTAATATAATTTATTTAAATGTGAAAGTTTTATTTCTATGAATTTCCGAAAAATGTGATATGAAAGGCATAGTAGTAATCACAAGAATTACTGCAAAACTATAATGGAACTAAAAGTATTATGACGAGATCAGTAAAATAGTAAAGAAGGTCACCATTCACGGCGACCTTCTTTACTATGCGTTATACCCAAATAATTTTAAATCTTCTCCTGAATCTGAAATGATTTTCTCAAATCGTAATCCTACTTTTTCTAAAAGCTTCCCTGAGGCGATGTTATCTATAGAAGTAATTGCTACAATTCGTTTCATGTTGAGCTTTTGTACACCGTATTCGATTATCGCAGAAGCTGACTCGTAGCCGTATCCTTGTGAACGGAATGTCTCTAAAAAGGCAAATCCGATATCAACATCTTCTAATGAATCTCTTTTAATAAGGCCACACATACCAAGTGGAGTGAGATCTTCTTTTCGTTCTACTAAGTAAAGGCCAAATCCGAGTTTGTTATACATATCGATGGGACCGTTTACAATATAATTTTTTGCATCTTCTAAGTTTCTAACTCCTTTGTCACCGATAAACTGAATCCATGCAGGATCGTTTACTAACTCAAGAATAAAAGGAGCGTCTTTTATATCAAACCAACGAAGGTTAAGACGTTCGGTTTCAAGAACTATCAATTATTACACCACCTTTAAAAAGTTATAACAATTAGTATGGATTGTGTAAAACAAAAGTGCAACATATTTTAATGGGGGTGTTTGTTCACATAAAGTTCGTTTGTTTTGTATAGAGAGATATTTTATAATTAGGATTGATTGTAAAGAGTGAGATACTTATACAATGACTCCTAGGTGACTAGGAGTTTTTACTATATAACTATCATTATTACTAAATATGACACACTACACATTCTACTCAAGGAGGTACATAATGAAGAAATTATATAATGCATCGTTTACGTATTTGATTATCGGTTTATTATCAGGGATTTTCGCTAGGGAGTATGGTAAGTATAAAGGGATTTTAGGATCTACTTTGTTAAATCTTTTGCATACACATACACTTGTACTTGGCTTTTTCTTCTTTTTAATTGCTTTAGGATTAGCAAAAGTATTCGCGTTTCATGAAGTGAAAGGGTTTAATAAGTGGTTTGTTTTACATAACATTGCATTAACATTAATGTTAGGTTCGCTAGCAGCGAGAGGGCTTCTTCAGTTAAATGGAGCTGACTTTAAAGGGTTAACTTATATTGTAGGATTTTCTCATTCGTTGATGGCAGTTACTTTAATTTGGTTTATGTTGTTAGTAAAGAAATCGTTTAAAATGTAGCGAAAAAGAACTTGTAGCGTGTGCTGCAGGTTCTTTTTTGTATGTTCAGGTTAAATAATCTTATTTTTCTAATTATTTTGTCTGAAGATGGTATACTTGTTTTAAAATTAAAAAGGAGAGTTGATTATGGAAATAACAATTGAACATGTAGTAAATGAATTAAAAGGCATACTTCCTGAAGATCGAGTAGTAATAAATATGACAGTACGAGAGTTACATAGTAAAGATGAATCTTACCACGTTAGTAGTTTACCTGATGTAGTTGTTTTTCCAAAAACGACCGAAGAAGTTAGCGCGATAATGAAAATAGCGAGTCAGCACGGAACAGCTGTCGTTCCATTTGGAGTAGGGTCCAGTTTAGAGGGACATGTAATTCCTTACGAAAAAGGAATTACAATGGACTTTTCTCTTATGAACAAAATACTTGAAATAAGAGAAAAGGATTTTCTTGTGAGAGTACAGCCAGGGGTGACGCGCTCTCAGCTTAATAAAGAATTGAAAAAGTATGGATTATTTTTTAGTGTAGACCCAGGAGCTGATGCAACGTTAGGAGGAATGGCTGCTACAAATGCGAGCGGAACGACAGCGGTAAAGTATGGTGTAATGCGTGATCAAGTTCGAGATTTAGAAGTCGTTCTTGCTGATGGAGAAGTAATACATACCGGGAATTTAGCGGCGAAGTCATCATCAGGTTATCATTTAAATGGTATTTTCGTAGGATCAGAAGGAACGCTTGGATGTTTCACAGAGTTAACTTTAAAAGTATACGGTATACCAGAACATGTTATGGCTGCGAGGTCATCGTTTCCAACTATAAATGATGCAGTAGAAGCTGTAATTAACATATTACAAGCAGGTATTCCAATCGCGAGAATTGAACTCGTTGATGAATTATCTATGAAACAAGTAAATTATTACAATGAAACAAGTTACAGAGAAGAACCGACACTGTTTTTAGAGTTTCACGGCAATGAAGCAGGGTTAAAGCAAGATATTGAATTTACGAAAGAAATCGTTCTTGATCATAAATGTATAGAAATTACGTTTGAGACGGAAACAGCAGAGAGAAATAAACTGTGGGATGCAAGACATAACTTAGCGTACTCTTACGTGCATAGTTATCCTGGTAAAAAGCTAATGAGTACAGACGTATGTGTGCCAATTTCGGAATTAGCTGGAGCGATTCAACATGCGAAAGAGGTATTAGATAAAGTAGGGCTTATTGGCGGTATTCTAGGTCATGTTGGAGATGGGAATTTCCATGTACTCTTAATGATTGACACAAATGATAAAGAGGAAGTAAAGAAGGCAGACGAAATAAACGAAAGTATCGTTTTGTATGCTCTTAAACGAGGAGGAACGTGTACAGGAGAACATGGCGTTGGAATCGGAAAACGAAAGTATCAAGAAGAAGAACATGGGGCGGCATTATTTGTAATGGAGAAAATAAAGAAAGCTCTTGATCCGCAAAATATTTTGAATCCGAATAAGGTGTTTCAATTAAAAGATAGGGGCTGATTGGATGAAAGTACTAGAAGCGATAAGTAATATAGCTGGAAAGTATTTTGCGTTTTGGACCGGCTGCTGCACTCCCAAGTGTATTAGCGGCAGTATGGCATAACATTGCAGGGCCAATATTAGCAACCATCTGGTCAAAAAATGCAAAGAATACTTTCAGCGATGAAAATGTATTAATAAATATAGAAAAATAGGAATGATAAATAATGCAAAAACGTATTGTACATTTTGAAGGAATGGTTGTATTTTTAGCCACGATTTATATGTATTCAATATATGAGTTTAGTTGGATTATATTTTTTGTATTCCTTTTAGCGCCGGATTTCTCCATGTTAGCGTATGGGATCAATAATCACGTTGGTGCGAAAATATATAACGTATGTCATACATATATCATATCCATATTAATTGTTCTAATAGGTGTCTATTTTAAGATAGATACCGTTATAATGATTGGCTTAATATGGACAGCACATATTGGAATGGATCGAATGTTTGGATATGGATTGAAATATGAGACGGATTTTAAGGATACTCATATTCAGAGGTTATAGTTGCTTTTGAGGAGAGGGATACTTTGAAACAGAGAATTACTATCGAAGGGTATAACATCCAATGGGAAAGTGAATTTAATAAGCTACACACTTTCATTAACGATGTAATGGAAGACCGCATTTTATCCATTGAACATGTTGGGAGTACATCTATTAAAGGACTTGTAGCAAAACCAATATTAGATATTGATATCGTAATAGAAGATTATGAAATCTTTCCTGAAGTAGTAACAAAGTTTGAAGCGATAGGATACTATCATCAGTTAGAATGGAGCTTTAAAGGAAGAGAGGCGTTTGGAAGAAAGGATACGTTCGTTCCATGGAACGAGGGAAATACAGTTTGGATGGAACATCATTTATATGTGTGTGATAAAAATAGTGAAGAATTGAGAAGGCATATAGCGTTTCAAGATTACCTTCGTGAACATACTGAAGTAGCTAATGAGTATGGAAACTTGAAGGAAGAGTTAGCAAGAGAGTCGAAAAATCGATCTAGTTATACTGAGGGTAAGACCGTATTTATTACAAATATATTAGAAAAAATAAACTAAGGTAGCATGGAATACATGCTGCCTATTGTTTTGAAATAGAAAGCTGCCATTATAAAACAAATACAAACTGGCCCTGTTGATTGATGCGGTTACTAAATATAATAGGAAATAAAATAGAAAAGAGCGGAAAAGAGGGAGCTTATGTACATACCAAAATATTTCGTAATACAAGATGAAGAGATGAAGTACGAAATAATGGAACAAAATAGCTTTGCGACATTATTTTCTCAACATAACGGAGAACCATATGCAACGCACTTGCCGTTGTTATTAAATAGGGAGACCCTTACTTTACATGGTCACTTCGCACGGCCGAATGAACAGTGGAAAGATATTGGGACTCAGCAAGTACTAGCTATATTTCAAGGACCACATAGTTACATCTCTCCGTTATGGTATGAAACAAACAATGCAGTACCAACATGGAATTACGTTGCAGTGCATGTATATGGTGAATTAGAAATTGTTGAGGATGAACAGGAATTAATTGACTCTCTTCAAGAATTAGTACATACATATGAAGATTCAAAGAGCACGTACTCATTAAACGATGTAGATCCGAATTATATGGCAGGATTAAGTAAGGGAATAGTTGGATTCAAAATAAAGATAAATAAAATAGAAGGAAAAGCGAAGTTAAGTCAAAATCATTCTGTAGAGAGACGGAATTTAGTTGTGGAGAAACTTGAGAAAGTTGGTAGCGAGGAGAGTAAGAGGATTGCGGAGTTGATGAGAAAATAAAGCCTACATGAAAGGGAAATATTCTAAATAAGCGTATTTAAAAAGACCTTCTTAATTGAAGGTCTTTCATTTTTTAAAGTGCTTTTTCAGTTGTTGTTGAGTTGTAGTCTTTACTTACGTCAATAGATTGAACAAGGTCAGGTCTTTGGGGTGCCGGGAAATCCGCATGACCTGCTTGATATGTAAATGAACTATTTAGACCAATAGATACAATACTTAGTACAGATAATCCTAAAACGATAGAACTAATTTTTTTTATCATTTTAATGCCCCTTTCTCAAACGTTTTTTCTTTTGCTTGTAACGCTTTATGAAAATACTCACTTGCTTTTATATGGTTATTTTCATCGTAAAGTTTAACGGCTAACTTTTCTGAATATTCTTGAGTATAGTTATATAAAGATTCTTTGTCGAAATACGTAATTCCTTCAAGAATAATTTTTTCTAAGTCTTCAGTTGACTCGTTATTGTTAAGGGACTCTAAAATTTTAAAGTGAAGCATATATTCTTCATTGTTAAGTTCTGTACAAATTTTTAATCCTTTTTTAATAAATTCTGAAGCGATATTTATTTCACCGAGTTTAGAATGTTCTCTTGCTTGTAAGAAAATTGCTTTAAAATGTGTAGGCATTTTTGTTGTCACTTCAGATAAATGACGAATAGCTAATGTTGATAAGTTTTGATTAGCATATAGCCACCCTAAGTTATTACGTACTCTTAACAGTAATGATTCTTCATCCTGTTTCTGTAAAATGTTGATTGCCGAATTATATTTTTCCTCTGCTTGCTCGTATTGTTTTAAATATACAAATGCTGCGCCTAATACGCTTTCACAAGAGGCGACATTCTTTTCATACCCTACAGCTTTTATGAAGAATTCTTTCGCTTTGGTTGCATATTCAATAGCCTCAATTGGCTGGTAAAAATGATAATAGAAAATAGCCATTCGATAATTAAATTCCCCTTTTTCTAGATCATCAATGGCATTTACCAGTAGTCTCGCAGCTTTTTCATAATGTTCACTTGCTAAATTATAATTTGTTGTTAAAGTAGCATGAATTGCTTTAAATAAATGATAGTAGTAAGAAAGTTGGTGATTAGGTGAAATCGCGTAAGAATCTATCTTATTAAAACTGTCTTTTGTGATACTTAAACCATCAGTTAAAACTTTGAAACGAAAATTTAGTAGAGAATAGTATAATGCTAAGTTTTCATCTTCTTCAAAGTTTAGTTCCTTTTCCTCAATTTCATGCTTTAAGTTTGCCGCTTGGGACACATCTTGTTTTAACATAGCTAAATACCAGTCATTAAATAATTTTGTAATTTGTTCATTACCTTGTAGTTGAACGTTCATGAAATTCCCTCACTTTTTGAATATTCTTATAAAATATAGTATCAAAAATAAAAATATTTAGAAATGATGTTTTATATTTCTCAATATTTGTTTAACAAGCTTACGAGTAAGTCTATTGGAATAGTGTAGAATTTGTTTTGGATTAAAGAAATGGCATCGGGGGATGTGTATTTTAAAGTTTTAGTTGAGTGGGGGGATATAAAAAGGGTGCGTTCACACAAATTATATGAACGCACCTTTTTACATATTAAACAATCAAGTCCCACAAAAAGTACGATAAGGACGATTCGTAGGCGCAGGCGGAATGCAGTATTCTTCTTGATCTGTAGAATACGCATAAGGGTTTGATAAAGCTTCAAGAAGTTGCTCCATTACGCTATAGTCGTCATTTGTAACAGCTGCTTCTAGTGCTTCTTCTACACGGTGGTTCCTCGGGATGATTGATGGGTTATTATTTTTCATCATCTCGTAGGCGTTTTCTTTCGATTGTTCTTGTCTTTCTAATCGAGATTGCCACAGTTTGTACCATTCTTTAAATTCAGGACTTTCAAATAGAGCTGTATTTTCGATAGCATCAAGAGTTAATGAACGGAATGTATTTGTGTAATCCGCTTTATATTTCTCCATCATTTTTAAAAGTTGCTCAATAAGTGAGTGATCTTGTTCTTCGTTGCTAAATAGTCCTAATTTCTTTTTCATTCCAAGGAACCACTGTTTTTCATACTGTACGCTAAATTTCGAAATTTCGTCTTGAGCGATTTTTAATGCTTCTTCTTCATCTTCGTGCAGAATTGGTATTAAAGATTCAGCTAGTCGTGCGAGATCCCATGCGGCCATATATGGTTGATTTCCATATGCATAACGACCTTGTGTGTCAATAGAGCTAAATACAGTTCCTTGGTCGTAATTGTCCATAAATGCACAAGGACCGTAATCAATTGTTTCGCCACTGATTGTTATATTGTCAGTGTTCATTACGCCGTGAATAAATCCAACAAGTTGCCATTTTGCGATAAGACTGGCTTGTCTTTTAATGACTTCTTGTAGTAATGCAGTATATCGGTTTTCATGAGCTTCAATTTCTGGATAATGCCTTTTTATCGTATAGTCAGCTAGCGATTGAAGATCCTCGATTGAGCCACGAGCTGCAGCATATTGAAATGTACCGACGCGAATATGGCTACTAGCTACTCTAGTTAAAATTGCTCCAGGTAACTTTGTTTCACGATAGGTTGGTTCACCGGTTGTGACAACTGCTAAACTGCGGGTAGTTGGAATATCGAGTGCATACATTGCTTCGCTAATAATATATTCACGTAGCATCGGACCGAGTGCAGCACGACCATCTCCTCGGCGTGAATAGGGAGTAGGGCCAGAACCTTTCAGTTGAATATCGAAACGCTCACCTGAAGGAGTAATTTGTTCGCCAATTAAAAGAGCACGACCGTCGCCTAACATATTAAAATGTCCGAATTGATGGCCAGCATATGCCTGAGCTAATGGATGAGCTCCTTCTGGGAGTGCATTACCAGCGAAAATAGCAATTTCAGCTTCCTTTTTCAGTTCTTCAGGGGTCAAGCCAAGAGATATCGCTAATGAATGGTTTAGTTTAACTAACTCCGGTGAACTTACGGGAGTAGGGGGGATTTCTGTATAAAATGATTGTGGTAAAGTCGTATAACTATTATCTAAATTCCAACCTGTTTCATTATTTTTAGTCATTGTATCTCCTCCTTTTTGTATTTTAAGTTATGTATTTGTACGTATGTATTCTTTGTAAAGTTAACTAAAAGTATAATATAATATTTCCCCTTGCAATCTATTGTAAGGACTTCATTGCACTATGTCTATTTAACAGCAAATTTAAAACCTCCATTTTAAGAAAATGGAGGTTTTATTATTATTTAATTTTTACAATTATTTTTCCTTTTGCTCTTCCAGCCTCGGAATATTCCATTGCTTTTTGCGCATCTTCAAAAGGGAAAACTCGATCGATTACCGGTTTGATTTCACCAGCTTCAATATAGTTTGCAATAGTACGTAATTGATCCCCACTTGGCTTCATAAATAAAAATGAATATTGAGCATTATGCTTTTTTTCAAGTGCAGTAAGTTTTTTGCTGGCTAATGAAAATAAGAGAGTTTTAAAGAATCCTGAACCAAATTCTTTACCGAAGCGAGCATTCGGCATGCCTGAAACGGAAACAATGTTTCCTCCCCTTTTTATAATATTGAATGATTTTTCAAGTGTTGCACCGCCGATTGTATCAAATACGGCATCATAATTTTTTAGTATATCTTCAAATTTCTCTGTTTTGTAATTAATAATTTCATCTGCGCCAAGAGACGTTACTAAATTCGCACCAGCTTCACTAGCAGTCGTTGTAACAATGGCACCCATTATTTTTGCTAGCTGAATAGCGAAAGTACCAACACCACCGGATCCGGCGTGAATTAAAATCTTTTGTCCTTTTTGTAATTGCATGATGTCATGTAATGCTTGATATGATGTTAAGCCAACGAGTGGAATCGAAGCCGCTTCCTCAAAACTTAGATTTTTTGGTTTTAAAGCAATATCATCTTCATGAATGGCTATATACTCCGCGAAAGTACCAATCTTATTTTTTCTTGGACGAGCATATATTTCATCACCGACTTTAAAACGAGTCACTTTTGATCCAACCTTCGTGATGACACCGGCAAAGTCATTCCCAAGGATTAGAGGCATTTCATATTTCAGTAACATTTTAACTTTTCCATCACGTATTTTAAAATCAATTGGGTTAATACTAGCTGCATGAATTTCTGCGAGCACTTCATACTCATTAATTTCAGGAGTAGGTACCTCTGCCATACGCATTGGGACTTTTCCATATCTATCAATTATCATTGCTTTCATTTCTTATACCTCCAAGTTTTAATAAAAGTTTTGCAATAGCTTCTCAATATCTAATACAAGATTTTTTAATAAACCTAATTTTGTACGTATATCAATATAATAAAAATTCTTTGTACCTTCTTTTCTCATTAAAATAATGCCAGCTTCTCGTAAAATCTTAAGGTGATGTGATACTGCTGGACGGGAAAGGTGTGTTTGCTTCGTGATTTCTCCTACACGTAATCCTGTTTGACATTCCGTTTCCATTAGCACTAATAAAATAGCTTGACGCGTTTCATCACCAATTGCCAATAATACTTTTTGAGAATCAATAAAATCTTTTTTTATAATATTTAATTGTTCTTGTTTATTCATTTCAATCACTTTGCCTCCAGGTAATTAGTCGAAAGGTTTAAGATGATGAACCATTACTTCGATACGGTAATGCTACATGATTGTTGTATGAGGTGCAATATTGAGAAAGAAAATCGAGACGAATGAATTTTTTATTGTTGAAAATTATAGGGAGATAGAAAAGGGATTGGAAGGACTACATAACACAATAGATGAAGTTTTAAAAACAAAAAATGATGTAACAATAAAATAAGCGGTCGTAACCTTGTATAATCCATAAGGTTACGACCGCTTATAATGTTTGTATTATTTTTGATTTTTACGATAGAACATGGTTCAACGTAAAGTACGTTCTTTTGTTTTACACTTTCATACAGACACAATCTAGGTGGATTATAGATGTATGAAAAGGTAAAAGTAATTTTGGGGCGTAATCTATCTATATGATAATTCAAAATGAAATATAAGTCTATATTTTAATGTTTTTTTTGATTATATTTATGACACTGAGCTCAGAACAATGATGTGGAGGGTAAATATATGAAATCGAATTATGTACCAGTTTTAATTGTTGGAGGGGGATTATCTGGGTTAGCGTCTGCGTTATTTCTTGCAAAACATAACATTGAGTACTTACTTATTGAAAGGCATCCGTCTACTGCCATTCATCCGAAAGCAGGCGGTCTTACTTTACGTACAATGGAGTTATTTCGAGAATTAGGCTTGGAAAAAAGAATTAAATTGGCAGGTAAAGCATTAGAGAACTGCCGAGGAAGAATAGCGGTTCATACAATAGCTGAGGCGAATAAAGAAGAATTGGAACAAATGAGAGCGACACAATACGGAAACGATGAAGAGTTACTTCAAAAAATAGAAAAGATTAGTCCATCAAAACAAACTGCGTGTTATCAAATTATTTTAGAAGAGATGATGTTACAAGAAGCGAAAACATTAGGCGGGCAACTATCTTTTTATCATGAATTAGTTTCATTTGAACAAAATGAAAACGGGGTAAAAGCAAAGATTCGAAATCGTGAAACAGAAAAAGAAAGTGTCATACATTGTGACTATGTAATTGCAGCAGATGGAGCGAAAAGTAAAATACGTGAGCAGTTAGGGATTAAAACTGAGGGGCGTGGAACCATTGGTGGCTATTATATGAATATTTATTTTGAAGCAGACTTAAGTGAGTTTATACAAGGAGACGCATTCGGTTTTTCTATGGTACTTCATCCAGAGGTTCTTGGTGCACTGATCCCAGTAGATAACGTGAAAAAATGGATTTACCATGTAGCCTACGATCCATTAAAAGGAGAGGGACCAGAGGATTTCACGATGGAACGTTGTAAACAAATTATTGAAATAGCAATTGGAAGTACAAATGTTGAGTCAGAAATATTAAGTGTTTTACCCTGGGAAGCGGCCGAAAGTACAGCAATGAAATTTCAAGGAAATCGAGTCTTTCTAGTTGGAGATTCAGCACATATTATGCCGCCAACAGGCGGATTTGGTTCAAATACAGGAATACAAGATGCGCATAACTTAGCTTGGAAATTAGCGGCTCTTATAAAAGGGAAGGCAAAACCAAAATTGTTAGAAACATATCATGAAGAGAGACACTCTGTTGCAAAATTAACGACAGCTTATGCAAGTAGTTTACTGTTTCGTGCTGCGAAGAGAGAGAAAGGCAGTTTGAATAATATGGATGGTTTAGCTGTTACAGTTGGATATCAGTATTGTTCAGAGGCGATTATAGATAATTCAGTCACTCCACATAGAATGGATAGCATAGAGTTGAACGGAAGACCTGGAACGCGAGCGCCACATTTATGGGGAACGTATGAAGGGAAGAAAGTTTCTACATTAGACTTATTCGGTAACAGTTTTGTATTACTTACAGGAGTAGAAAATAGTTCTTGGGCTGAGGCAGCACATACTGTTTCAGCTAAATTAGGAATACATATAAAAGGGTATCGTGTTGGCTTAAGTGGAGACTTTATTGCTCCAGAAGATATTTTTAGCAAATTATATGGTATAGAGAATGGAGGTGCTGTATTAATTAGACCAGATGGCTTTATAGGATGGCGTTCAGAAAAAGCGGTAGTAAATCCAGATATAGTATTGGACGAGGTAATGGGAAATTTATTATGTGATTTTTAAGTAACTACGGAAATATTGTTTTATGTGCTTCACTGTACTGAAAAAAATATTCACAAATTTCAATAGGTTTGATATGATTAAATTCGACAAGTTAATAGAGGCCGGAGATATTTGAGAAAAGCCATAAATTTATTTAGGGATACAGGAGTGTAGCCTAAATAATTTATGGCTTTTTTTATTGAATGAACCGTACAAAATAGGGAGTTACATGTGAAAAGGAGGGCTATAGAAATTAAATAGGATAATACTAGTTTTCTATATTAATAATATAGAAAACATTTGTAAGATTGGAATTTTAATATAGGTTTATAAAAATAATGAAAGTGTGTCTTCTGTTTCGTTTAAATCTCATTAGCTTGTTGAAATTTGCAACGTAGGAAGGGTTAGAAGAATGAGAAAGATTATTAGCGTTTTAGTTATTTTCTTTATGACTGGAAGTATCTTTGCTGGGGGAGCTGTTCATGCGAAAGCAGAAGGAAAGCATGAATGGAATACGAATAAGTTTTTAAATATTGCACATCGCGGAGCAAGTGGACATGCACCTGAGCATACTTTTGCTTCTTATGATTTAGTGAAAAAAATGAAAGCGGATTATTTAGAGTTAGACATTCAATTAACAAAGGATGGCCAATTAATTGCAATGCATGATACAGCAGTTGATCGCACTACAAATGGAACAGGCGAAGTACGCGATAAAACGTTAAGTGAAATAAAGAGTTTAGATGCTGGATCATGGTTTAATAAAGCGTATCCAGAAAAGGCTAAGCAAGAGTATGTTGGGCAAAAGGTTCCAACTCTTGAAGAAATCTTCCAAAAGTATGGAAGAAGTATGAAGTATTATATTGAAACAAAATCACCAGATGTGTATCCAGGAATGGAAGAGAAATTGTTGGCGTTGTTACAAAAATATAATTTAGTAGGCCAAAACATGTCTTCTAGCCGTGTTATGATTCAATCATTTAGTAAAGATAGTTTGAAAAAGATTCATAGTATGAATGAAAATATTCCGTTAGTTCAATTGCTTTGGTATTATCCACATGAAAACAATGAAATTGTTGAATGGTCTGGCATTACACATGAACCGAAAAGTGTAACAAATGATGATTTTCAAGAAATTAAAAAGTATGCAGCTGGTATTGGACCAAACTTACGTAATGATAACGGGGAACTAATTATTGATGAGTCATATATGAAAATGGCTAGGAAAAATGGACTGTTAATTCACCCTTATACAATTAATGAGAAACCAGATATGAGACTGTTAATCAAATGGGGTGCTACAGGAATGTTTACAAATTATCCGGATCGATTACATAGTGTATTGAAGGAAAAATAAGTGGAACAGGGTATACCAGTGTTTTAGGTATACCCTTTTTAATCTAACTCTCCGATAAACAGGATCTCTTTTTCATAGCATTCATCTGCATCATAAATAATTTCTTGAAAGTGAAGCGTTTTGAAGGAATGACAAACTGACATTTCCCATGTCTCCCAAAAATCAATTTCATTTGAAAGAAGAATCCATTTTTGAAATTCACTATCTCTATTAAAGAAATTATGAAAGTAGTCCTCATTTTTAAATATAATGATTTGCGAATCCCAAAAATTATTTATAGAAATCAAAACAACAACTCGATATGTATGTGTATCCCTAGGTTTTATATTTATTAAATGATTTGCTTGATTTAATAAGGTTTGAATACATAATCGTTTTACTTTTCTAGCCGTTTTACAAGAATCGATAAAAGCTTGAGAAACTGGCAATAGCATATTCCAATATTCATCGTTATAGAAAGTAGAAGGGAACGATTTTGTATGTTCCTCAATTCGCTTTATCATAGTGTTTGTTTTTCGTTTCATACCACGTATTTTCTTTTCACGCATTGTGAGTCATCTCCATAAATTTTTGTAATGCAGCAGAGTGATATATATCTTTTCTAGTAATAAAAGTAGTAGGAACTTTTTTGAAGCTATTTGGTAAAGGATTGAATGATATGTCATGTTTATGACCACTTAAAATAGACTTCATCATAATTGCTATGCCCATACCTGATTTTACACATGCGAGAATCGCTTCAATTGTTCCAAACTCTAATACTCGCTTAGGTGAAATTCCTTCTTCTTGAAGCCAATCTTCTAATAAATTTCTATAATAGCAACCATGACTAAATGCAAGTAAATTCATGTCTCCTATGTCTTTAAAGGAAGATAAAGGCTTTTTGCTAATGAGAACTAATTCTTCTTCACGAAATATATTTGTATGAAGTTCAGCATGCTGAGTAGAGCCAGCTATAAACGCTCCGTCCAGTTTTCGTTCTAGTACAAGCCTAATCAATTGTTCCGTCGTATTTGATTCTAAAATCAATTCGACTTTTGAGTATTTCTCATAATAGGCCGTTAATATAGATGGAAGTCTTACAGCGGTTGTAGATTCTGTACATCCAATTTTTAAAGTGCCTCTTGGTTCGATCCCATTACTTTGAACTGCTTTAACAGATTGATCCATTAAGTAGATAATTTGTTTGGCGTATGTTAATAAAATCTCACCATTAGAAGTTAAAGTTACACCTTTTCCGTTTCGGTAAAATAAAGGCACACCTAATTCGTTTGCTAGTTGTTTCATACGCATTGTTACGCCAGACTGTACATAGTTTAAATTTTTAGCTGCGTGAGATATGTTTTTTTCTTTCGCAACTTCGTAAAATACAGTTAAATCTTTTATATCCAAGTATCATCCCTCCAGAAAAGGTATCATTTTTTTTGATGAATTACATGATAAATCTTTATTTTATATGATATCAGAACTTTCGTACAATGGAAGGGGATGGAGGGATTATTGTGTTAATGGAAGAAAGGGTGAATAGTACTTATAAGTGGGTTATGTTAATTTTTGCGACGGTTGCTCAAACAACAGCGACACTTATAACGTATGGTGTTGGAGCGTTTGCTTTATTTTGGAAAGAAGAATATGCACTTACGAATACGGAGATTGGATTGTTAGTAAGTGTTGTAAATATAGGACCGCTATTTTGTATGCTTTTTGTCGGGCGGCTACTTGATCAATACAATGAAAAGTTGTTAATTTCGATAAGTTCATTTTTACTAGGAGGTTCGTTTTTACTGACTAATATGGTCAATGGATTTAATGGGTTACTCTTTGTACTTTTATTAGTAGGAACGTTTTATAGTGTTTCGCAGCCAGGAGGAAGTAAGGTGATAATGAAGTGGTTCTCAAAAGAAAATCGCGGGTTAGCGATGGGGATTAGACAAGCCGGTATACCGATTGGTGGTACATTAGCGGGAGTATTGATCCCGTTTCTTACAATAAAATATAATATGGCCTATGCGGTAAATAGTATTGCATGTATTTGTATAATTGGAGGGTTTTTATTTTTTATATTTTATAAGGAACCATATATTCAAGAGAAAGTTAAACAAGAACGTAGTAAACTTTCTTTTTGGATGCAGTTAAAAGAAGTGATGTATAAAAAAGAGTTATATGCAATTTATATAACTGGCATTTGTATGATTTCATTGCAAATGGTGTTAGTTGCGCACTTTATAAAATTTTTAGTATTGGAACAATCAATCACGCCAATTCTAGCTGGAAAAGTATTTTCCGTTATGTTCTTTTCTGGAATGGTTGGTAGGGTTATATTAGCAGCTACTAGTGATTTATTTTATAAGGGGAATAGGCGTACCCTCTTATTTATAACTGTTTGTATTTCTATTTTCTTCATTCTAATATTAGTAATGAGCATACATACAATAACGAATGTATTGTATGGTGTAAGTGCATTGTTAGGGTTCTTTGCAATTGGATGGTTTAGCCTTTTCATAACTGAAGTTGCGGAATCAGCAAGTGAAGAATCGGTAGGGATGACAGTGAGTTTTGCACTTACATTAAATCAAATTGCCATTATTGCTGCGCCTGCTTTATTTGGTTATATTGTAGATAAGAAGGGATATACGTATGCGTGGTTATGCATAGTTGTATTACTAACTATTTCAGCGGTTAGCTTATATAGGAAGTATAGAAAATGAAGGAATGTTAGCAATGTAAATTTTTTATGAAGAAAGTCTAAAGAAATGTTGAATGAGCGACATTTCTTTTTTATTTGTTGTATAATCAAAATGTAAATGAGATTCGTTTTCAATTTCGTTCATTACCTCTTTTGAAATTACCTGTAATTTTAGCCATAATTAGCTGTTTTTCTTTATCGTTATTTGCATGATTTATTTTATTTAAAAATTTTTCAGCATCATTTCCTTTTAATACCATAATCTGTTTTCCGTAATATTCAATTAATACCATGTTATTTTTTGTTATCCGATAATGAAACATCTTATCATCTAAACGATTGCGTTTATCGGTGTTTTTCATATTACATCTCCATTCTTTTTAGTATGTAACAAATGTTACAAAAGAATTTGAAATTATAGTGTAATGCATCCGATTGTATGTTGGAAATTTTGCAAGAAAGAAATACAATAGAGAGTAGTCAAAATTGAAAATGAGAAAAAGGAATCTAGTTTTAACAGAGTGAATATTAAATAATATTATAATATACTTGATAATTAAAAGATATAAAATAGAATGGATGTACGTTAAGTGAAACTAGATAAAAGAGGGTTCCTAGTATGTTAAAGAAATGGTTAATTGTTTTCTTTATTTTTGCTGTTTTTTGTGGAAGTGTTGTTACACTAATACATGCAAATAAAGGAAAAAAATATGATACAAAGGCATTTTCTAATGTAAATAGTAAGCAAAAAGATGTTAAGCAGGAAATTGATGCGAATGAGAAAAGGCGTTATGAAATTGCAGCTGGAAAACTAGATCAGTACTTAAAAGATAAAGGATTTAATGGGAGTGTTCTTGTAGCAAGTAAAGGTCATGTAATTTTACGAAAAGGCTACGGTTATGCGAATGTGAAAGATCAAGTATTAACAACGCCAAGAACGAAATATCGCATTGGTTCTATTACGAAAACAGTTGTTGCAATATCTATTATGCAACTAAAAGAAAAAGGGAAGTTGAACATTGAAGACAATGTAAATAAATATATCCCATCGTTTCCGGCAGATAAAAACATTACGTTACGAAACTTGTTAACACATACGTCTGGATTACCAGAACAGGGACAAGGTAGTGTTGACGCAGCATCACGGTTAAAATTAGTAACGTGGATTGGGGCACAAACGTTACAATTTCCAGCAGGGACAGGATGGAAATATACAGATTATAATTATATGGTGCTTGCATATATTGTAGAAAAAATATCGAATAAACCACTTGCTGAATATGTGAAAGAAAATATTTTGACTCCCGTTGAAATGAATGAATCTGGAATGGGCGCAACACTTCCAGAAGATATTTTCTTAGCAGAAGGGTATACGAAAAAAGATAATAAGTTAATAGCCACGCCGCGCTTAAAAATGAACTGGCTGTATGGTTGTGGTGAAATGTATACGACTGTTGAAGATATGAAAAAGTTAGATGAAGCTATTATGGATGGTAAACTACTTTCTAAACAAAGTGTATCAGATATGTTTTCTGCATCACCTGCAAGAAAATATGGATTTAGTTTCTATATTTACCCAGATTATTATCATAACCACGGTGTATTAGCTGGCTGGAACACTTTTAATAATTTTAACTGGGATAAACGAACGTTTGTCATATTATTTTCTAACGTCCAAAATGGTATGAATGACGCATTTAATCAAGAATTTAGGAAAATGGCGAATGATTTAATAGAAGGAAAATAATTATAAAAAATCGGTATTGATATGTAATTATCAATACCGATTTTTTTATTTTGTAAAGTTTTACTTACTGAATAAAGTGAAACTTTATTCAGTGGAGGGGCTTTGTTCATCCCCACTGAGTAGAAGCCCTCATCAATCGGGCTTTTACGGACAGCAGGGCCCCCACCTAACTTTTTTGCTTCCGCTGAATTTTGAGGTGAGGGTCTTACTGCCCACAAATAGCGGGATAAATAGGTAAGAAAGGTGATTGACATATGAATAAATCTAAATAGGTAGTTAAATGCTAAGTAATGCAAAGAAAAATTGGTAATTTTTACATTGATAAAAAAACTTGAGCTTCACACTATGTGAAGCTTTATATTATTGGAGACAAGAACAGGAGGTTGAAAAAATGAAAAAAGCAATAAAGTTTTGTTTAATAGCTACATTATCTACAACGATTATTAGTGGATGCTCTTTTGAGAATAACAATGAAAATGTTAAAGGGAAAGAAGGAGAAAAAGTAGAGGTACAGAAAAATGCTGGGAAATATACGATGCCAGATGAAAAAGATAAACATGAAGGTACATGGCTACAATGGCCACATGAATACACATATGGTGAAGAGTATAAGCAGGAAGTTGAACCTATTTGGGTTAAGATGGCAAGTGCTTTAACTGAGGGTGAGAAAGTCCACATTGTTGCATATGACCAGGAAGAAAAAGAAAGAATCAATAACCTTTTAACAGATGAAGGGTTAAATATGGAGAAGATTGATTTCTTTATCGCGCCTACTGATGATGTATGGGCAAGGGACAGTGGACCAATTTTTGTTTATGACAGCAATAAAAATCTCAAAATATTAGATCCAGCATTTAATGGTTGGGGGAAGAAAACACCTTATAAAAATGATGCTCAAATACGTAAGAATGTGAGTAAACAATCAGGAATTGAAAGAATTGATTGGGGGAAATTTGTCCTTGAAGGCGGCGCAATTGAATTAGACAGCAATGGGACTGCGTTATTAACTCGAAGTGCGGTAACGAATAAAAATAGAAATCCTGATTTATCAGAAAAGGAAATTGAAAAATATATAAGTGATCTTGGGGTATCAAACTTTATTTGGTTAGACGGAGTACCTAATTTAGATATTACGGACTTTCATATTGATGGATTTGCTAAATTCCATAATAAATCTACCATTGTAACGATGAAAGAAGATGACCTAGCTGAATGGGGTTTATCTAATAAAGATATGGATACATTGTTAGATGCCAAAAATGCTTCAGGACAGAAATATAAGTATGAATACTTGCCGCTTAGTAAAGAAAAGGTTGCTTTAGAGAATGGAAAAACTCTCGATTATAAGGGATCGTATATCAATTATTATATTGGGAATACAGTTGTATTAGTGCCTAATTATAATGATCCGAATGATAAAATCGCAAACGATACGATTCAGAAGTTATACCCAGATCGTAAAGTAGTCGGTATTGATGTGAGAGAGTTGTATAAAAACGGTGGTATGATTCATTGTGTGACACAACAACAACCAATTGCATTGAAGTAATTGATTGTAATTTCGTTGTGCTGCTTATATAGACAAAATAGGTGAAATCTTATCTTTACCTATTTTGTCGTTCCTTATTATTTGTAAAAATAAAATTTAAATATAATGATAATTGAATTGTAGTGTATGTTCGCTTTTCGTTTTATATGGTAAAGGAGAAAAATGTTTGTGTTAAAGAATTTTAAAATAGTGTTTTCGTATTTCCCTATCGTTTTACAGTACATTTTAAATGTAGCTTTAATTTGCTTAGGGGTTGTTCTAAGTGTGTTTCTTATGAAAGAAGTCATTCAGTTTATACAAGAACTGAAATTGGATGGTAATGAATCTAGTTATCATTTAATTGATAGTATCGTCGTATTCTTTTTGTACTTTGAATTCATCGTAATGATTATAAAGTATTTTCAAATGAATTTTCATTTTCCATTACGATATTTTATATATATAGGTATAACAGCTATTGTTCGTCTTATTATTATAGATCACGATAGTCCGTTAGATTTATTGTTATATGCCTGTGCAATCTTTGTATTAATTAGTGCGTTGTTCATTGCGAATTCTAAAATGATGCGTCGTGATTTAGAATAGTGGACATTTGTTGTTGAATTAAATAAGATATTTTATCTTTTTGAAAAAAGGAGTAACGGTATTGAAAGAAATAATCTTAACCAGCCTCATAATGATAGGGTTTATGATTCTATTATTTAATTGTATACTTTCATAATTTAAAAGAATAAAAGGTTAATAGAGAAAGAGGTTTTTGTAAATATGGTTCAGTACAATAATCAAAATAGTTTACATCAAATATTTACATTAAAAGGGACAATTATAAGAGATATTTTCCCGCAAATCGTATTATATACGTGTATTTCAACGATAGTAGCTGTAATTAATTATTACTATGCAGAAATAAATATAAATCAGACTCCTTGGGTAATCGTAGGAGGAGCTTTAGGATTACTATTAGTGTTTCGTACGAATACTGCCTATGATCGGTACTGGGAAGGTAGAAAGCTCTTTGGCACGATTGGTGCTTGTACTAGAAATTTAGCAATTAGTTTTTTATGTCATTGGGATTCTAAAGGGAAGAGTATGGAGCAGGAAAAAATAAAATTTTTACATTTATTAATTGCATTTCCAAAGTTAGCGAAAGGACACTTGAGAGAGGAAAAAAATCTATCTGAAGTGAAATCATTGCTCGCTGTCTGTTCTGAGAAGGAAAAAGCACTTTTGGTTGAGTCCAATCATTTACCGATTAGTATAGTTTTTATGTTGAAAACTATACTATCAAAAGGTTTGAAAACGGGGCAAATTCATCCAAATGCGATAATTAGTATGGAAATGGATTTGAATACGTTACTTACATCTGTGGGTGGATGTGATCGTATCAAAACAACACCTATTCCTTTTGCATATTTTGCTCATATAAAAATTTTATTGATTATATTTTGTGCGACTTTACCGATTGGTCTTGTTGATAGTCTCGGATGGTTTACAGTACTTGCGACTACGTTTATAAGTTTTGCATTCATAGGTATTGAAGCAATAGGGGTTGAAATTGAAGATCCCTTTGGTCAGGATCCAAATGATCTTCCGCTAGAAGGAATTTGTATAGGAGTAGAGGCGCATTTAGTGAATTTATATAATCAAAACGATCTATTAGAAGTAATGGGTTTGAATCTTGATACAAAAATCATTTAATCATTTATTTTTGTTTTAAAATAGGTTATTTAAAAAACTTGTCAAGAGTCAATTTAAGGCTTAACGTCAGCTTTATATTTTTTATATAAATATATAATATTTCTCCATGCTATAATCCATTCATGAAATATACGCGGTTCATGAGTTGTAATGAAAAGAGAAATGAATTGAGGAATAGTTGGCTTTGTGAAATCAGTTATGTAACTACTATTAAAAAGCGAGGTAAATAATATGGAACAAAAACATAATGGGATTATTTTTACTGCAATACCAGACGAATCGAATGAATATTATCAACCATTTTATGAAGACTTGATTTACTTTAATGAATGTTTAAATGAAAAGAAATCAATTGCGGATCAACTTATATCTTTATCTGTTGAAGAACAAGACTTTCATACGAGCTGTTTTGAGTATGATGATATTTGGCTAAGAGATGTTGCACCGGTTGTCACAAATCATCTAGTTAAATTTAAATATCGACCAAATTATTTGCCAGATGATCAAGGGCGATATTTAGATCAACAGTTTAATAAATGGTTGAAAAAGAATGACTTTGAATATGTGAAATCCCCATTAATATTAGATGGTGGTAATCTTATTTGGAATAAAAAAGATACCGTAATATTAACAGAACGTATATTTGATGATAACGATGATTGGACAGAAGAGGAAATTATTGAGCAGTTAGAATGGGATTTAGATGTGAGTCGAGTTATTATTATTCCTGCTGAAGAAGGGGATGTACTAGCACACGCAGACGGAATGGTTAAATTTATTGATGAACATACAATGTTTATTAGTGATTTTTTAGGAGATCATGAATTTAGATATAGTGTTCAAGAGATTATTCAAGAACAAATGCCAGAAGCTGAATTTATAGTTGTTCCTTCATCATATACAGAGAAAGGACAATATGATCAAGAGATAGCATCAGCAAAAGGGTTGTATATAAATATGTTAGAATCATGTGATGCTCTTTATGTTCCTAAGTTTGGACTAGCCAAAGATGAGGAAGTTTTACGATATATTCAACAGTATACGGAGAAGCAAGTTATTCAAATTCATGTAGGAGAAATATCAACAATGGGAGGCGCAATGAATTGTTTAACGTGGTATTGTCCAAGCCATTTGTTACCTTCGAAAATGAGAAGATTGAAAAATCAGAATGAAGATTTTTCAATGAAGAAGATTTTTGATTGGTTTTAATAAATAAGTAATGAAAAGAAAATATATTCAAGGAGTATTGATATGTATACCATCGCTGAGTTTTCTCGGATTTGTAAAATGAGTACGCGGATGTTAAGACATTATGACAAAGAGGAGATATTAAAACCGGCATATGTGAATCCGGTTAATGGGTATAGGTATTATGAACAAGAGCAGCTGGAAGTAGCATTGAAAATAAAAAAGCTAAGGGAGTATAAATTTCCTCTTCCAAAAATTAAAATTGTTTTGCAGTCATCGGATCAAGATTCGTTTGTTCAACATATACAATCACAAATTATCGAGTTGTCTCATGAAGTGAAGCAAAATTTACAGGTTATTTCAGAAATGAATGAAATGGTAATGGTGAATAGTAGTCTAAATATTGCTCGCCATAGAAGTTACGATATATTAATGGGAATGAGGAACGAAGTAACGATAATTACTCAAAGAGTAAAAATAGATATAGATGATATAGATGATTATTTTTATGACTTATATGAAGAGGTACAAAAAAATAACTTTCAAATAGTCGGTTCGCCATCTGCAGTCTTTTATGATGAAGAATATATTCCAAGTAACAGTGATATTGAATTAAGAATCCCGGTTATGCAGGGGAATGATGAAGATGTAGTACAAGAATATGAAATGAAAAAACTAAGTCCACATCAAATCGTTACTACTATGCATTATGGAAGTTACGACTATATAGGTTACGCTTATATAGCGTTAGAAGAATGGGTTGAAAAAAATGGGTATGTAATAGTTAATTCGCCATATGAGGTTTATATAAAGGGACCTGAATGTGATTGTTTAGCAGAAGAGTATGTGACACAAATTTGTTTTTTAGTTACGAAAATAGAATGAGAATAAGGATTGACATTAACATTATGTCAATCCTTATTCTATGTACGAAAGCAATTTATCATAATAAAAAGGTGAAATAAAGAGTCACCTTATAAAGTTGCTACAAGTAAATGAAGATATTCCTGTTGACCTTAACACGATGTCAAAGTATAGACTGTACGTACATTCATATAAGGGGTGAACACGTATGAGAAATATAGAAAATAGTTTGTTTTATATGCCTGCGGAATGGGAGAAACATGAAGGTACATGGCTCCAATGGCCACATGATAAAGCACATAGAGGTGAAGGTTATAGAGCTAAGTTAGATGATATTTGGATATCGATGGCAAAGGAGCTTCACTATGGAGAAAATGTCCATATTGTTGTATGTGATGAAGAAGAGAAAATACATGTCCAATCGAAGTTAATGGAAGCTAATGTAAATATGGATAAAATTGATTTCTTAATTCAAGAAACTGATGATATTTGGATAAGAGATAACGGACCAATCTTTGTAACGGATAAGGAAGGGAATCGCTGCCTAACGCACTGGATATTTAATGGTTGGGGAAATAAATATCCGTACGAAAAAGACGCTAATATTCCGAATAAAATAAGTGAAATGTATTGCATTCCAAAAGTTGAATCTAGTGTCTGTCTAGAGGGCGGGGGAATTGAGATAAACGGAAACGGGACCTTAATGGCGGCGAAAACGTCTATTATAAATGAAAATCGAAATCCCACACTAAGTCAGAAAGAAATTGAAATGGAATTAACGAAATATTTAGGAGTAACGAATTTTATATGGATAACTGGTATACGCGGAGAAGATAATTATGATGAAGATACGGATTATCATATTGATGGCGCGGCACGGTTTGTAAATGAAAATACGATACTGTATGAATATGATCCTTTCGGTGAAGGAGAGCCATACCTTTTGGAGGCGTACGAAAAGCATTATCAAGAATTACGACAAGCGAAAAATATAGATGGAAAGCCATTTCAGCTCATTCCAGTACCAGTAACAAGAAAAGTGGTAAAAGAAGCAGACTGTAAGGGTTCATATTTGAATTTTTATATTGGTAATGAAGTTGTATTAGTTCCTGTATATGGTGATGAACATGACAAGTTAGGGCTGCAAATTATTGAAGGTCAGTTTCCAGGAAGAAGAATTGTCGGTATTTATGTGAATGAATTGTATGCGTATGGTGGTATGATTCACTGTGTGACGCAGCAGCATATAGAATAGAGTAATTCAAATGAAAAAGCATGCAGAGCATATACTCTGCATGCTTTTTATAATGCTGAAAACTCCTCAACAAGTTGAGTGAATTGTTTCAATGCACTTTCAATCGGTTCTGGCGTAGTTAAATCAACACCAGCTTTTTTCAATAGGTTTAGTGGATAATCAGAACTTCCACCTTTCAGGAATTCAATATAATTTTTCTGAGCATTCGGATCACCGCTTAATAGTTTATCAGCGATTTGAATGGCAGATGCGAATCCAGTTGCATATTTGTATACGTAAAACGGGCGGTAGAAATGAGGGATTCTAGCCCATCCGTATTTTACTTCTTCATCAAATACAAGTGAATCACCGTTATATTCTTTAAATAGTTTTTCATAAATTTCACTGAAGACTTGTGCATTTAATGGTTTACCTTGTTCCGCCATTTCATGTGTGATTTTTTCAAATTCTGCAAACATAATTTGTGTAAAGAAAGTACCTTTGAATTTTTCAATAAAATGGTTAACTAAATGGTTACGCACGTTCGTTTCTTTTGCTTCTTTTAATAAATAGTGAATTAATAACACTTCATTTACTGTAGAAGCGACTTCTGCCACAAAGATAGAATAATGTGCAGAAATTCTTGGTTGGTATCCATGTGAATAGTGCGTATGCATACCGTGCCCGCATTCATGAGTAAGAGTGAACAGGCTATTTAAATCATCGTGATGATTTAAAAGAATGAAAGGATGAACACCATATACACCAAAGTTATAAGCACCAGAACGTTTTCCTGGTGTTTCTCTTACGTCTATATATCGTTTATCTTTAAAACTTTTTAATGTTTCAATATATTCTTCTCCTAAAGGAGCTAGTGATGCAATCATAATGTCAAATGCTTCACTATATGGAATGTCTTGTTTTGCACCTTCTACTAAATCGACGCCTAAGTCGTATTGTCTTAGTTCATCTACGTTTAATTTTTCTTTTCGAATTTCATTGTATGTATGTAATGTTTGAATGTTTTTTTTCGTTGTATCAATTAGGTTTTCATATACTTCTTTCGGAACCATATCGCCAAATAATGATTTCTCTAGCGCTGATGGATAGTTTCTTAGCTTCGAAACAGTAACATTATTTTTAATAGCAGCGGATAAAGTAGATGCGATGGAATTCTTTAACTGAACATATGGTTTGTAATATGCTTTATAAGCTTCTTTACGCTTTTCACGATTCGTATCTTCTATTAACTTTGCATACATTCCGCGTGTTAAGTTCACTTTTTCTCCATCGTCAGTCGTCACTTCACCAAATAATATATCTGCATTGTTTAACATACCAAATGTGTGCTGTGGAGAAGAAAGAGCTTCACCCATCTGTGATAAAATTGCTTCTTGGTCCTTATTCAATACGTGTTTTTTATAACGATATAATTCAAATAAGTCTTCTTTATAATATTGTAAGCCTTCTGTTTCTTCTATGTAAGAATGTAATGTGCTTTCGTCTATGCTAAGTAAGAAGGGGGAAAAGAAAGATTTCGCTGCACTTACTTTCACGTGTAATTGTGATACTTTATCGACAAGAGATTGCGCGTCAGTATCGCGTGTATCAAGGTCAGATTGTAATCGTGCATAAGCGAACATTAAAGATATTATGCTAGAAATTTCTTCACTCTTCGTTAAATAAGCTAATAAACTATTGCCATCGTGAATATTGCCATTAAACTCGTGTAATTCCTTCGTTAATACTTCAATTTTATGAAAATCACTTTCCCAATCTTCAATTGTATGGTAAATGTCTGTTAAATCCCATTTTTCTATATCAGCTACTTGTAATCGATCTTTAAGTTCTGTCATAATCATTTCCTTTCTAAACATGTAGTTATATTTCTATATAACTATGAAATACAACAAATTGCAAAAAATCCCTGCTGAAAATTGAAAAGCCTTGCTAAAATAACAAGGCTTACATACTTATAGTGTAATTCCAAATTTTGAATGTAAAAGGTTTGTAAATTGCATGTCTGTAACGGTTTCTTTCGTTTTTTTACCATTTTTCGCTACTGTAAGGCTATCTTTCGTTAAAGAGGCATGCCCATCTTCAGTTAGTTTTACAATAAGAGGTAGTTTATTAAAGGGTGACCCTTCATGTTCAACGATAATTTTTTGTGCTGTATTTGCTTTTTCTTCATCCACTTCTTCTATATAAAATGCATAGCCTAACGTCCAATCATCAGCAGAAGATTGATCCAAGAACTCATTGTTTTTCCGCATCTCTAAAATGTAGTTTCCCTTTTCGGTCATTTCTTTACGAATACGATAATCTCCTGTAACAGAGTGAATGACTTCACCTGAGAAAGGGACAGGGGCAAGAGGTAAGTATGATCCGAATCCTACTTCAATTAAATAAAGTTCATTATGATGTGTTAAAACGGTTGCGATATGGCCAGAATCAACAGCCCATATGGAGTTTGCAGCGTTATAAACTGTTCCTGAAACGAGATGAACATCGAATCCAAAATCTTTCAGGAAGTAATACATAGTAGGATTGAGTTCATAACAAAGACCGCCACGGTTATTTACTAAAATTTTCTCTTTCAAATTTTCTTTTGATATTTCTTTAAAATTCTTTTCGAGAATATTTAAGTTTTCAAAAGGAACAGTTTGTGCCATTGCGTACATAATGTTAGATAAATCTTCAAATGAAACTGTGTCTTTTTCTTCTATATGTAATCGTGCGAAAAATTGTTTTTGAAAGTCTGTCATCGAAATCCCTCCGTTATGCTTTTATAGGTAAATTGTAAACAATCTTGAATAGGATGTGAAATTAAAACTACGTTGAATATTTGAAGTGAGATTAAAAATAATGTGGGAGAGTGAGAGATTGCTACTTTACTAACGGTGGGACGAATATTATAATAATTCTGATAAACTATGCAAACGCTTTCTTAGAAGGGGATGGTGTACAGATGTTTAAAAGAATAACAATAGTCGGATTGTCAGTTGTTTTGTTTTTACCTAGTATATATGAGGGGAGTAAAGCATATGCAGATACAGTTAACAATGGAACGTTAATGCAGTATTTTGAGTGGTATGCTCCGAATGATGGGAATCATTGGAATCGTTTGCGTACTGATGCTGAAAATTTAGCGCAAAAGGGAATTACATCTGTTTGGATACCACCTGCATATAAAGGAACTACGCAAAATGACGTAGGATATGGAGCATATGATTTATATGATTTGGGGGAATTCAATCAAAAGGGAACAGTGCGGACGAAATATGGGACGAAAGCACAATTGAAGTCTGCAATTGACGCTTTACATAAGAAAAACATCGATGTATACGGTGATGTAGTTATGAATCATAAAGGTGGGGCTGATTATACAGAAACTGTCACAGCAGTTGAGGTAGACCCAAGCAATCGAAATGTTGAAGTATCAGGTGATTATGAAATTAGTGCTTGGACAGGATTTAACTTTCCAGGGCGTGGAGATTCTTATTCTAATTTCAAATGGAAATGGTATCATTTTGACGGAACAGATTGGGATGAAGGAAAGAAATTAAACCGAATTTATAAATTTAGGGGCATAGGTAAAGCGTGGGACTGGGAAGTGTCTAGCGAGAATGGGAATTATGATTATTTGATGTACGCGGATCTTGATTTTGATCATCCAGATGTTGCGAATGAAATGAAAAAATGGGGAACGTGGTATGCGAAGGAATTAAATTTAGATGGCTTTCGTTTAGATGCTGTTAAACATATTGATCATGAATATTTGCGCGATTGGGTAAATCATGTTAGACAGCAAACGGGGAAAGAAATGTTTACAGTAGCTGAATATTGGCAAAATGATATCCAGACTTTAAATAATTATTTAGCGAAGGTCAATTATAATCAATCTGTGTTCGATGCACCACTGCATTATAATTTTCATTATGCTTCAACAGGAAATGGGAATTATGATATGAGAAATATTTTAAAAGGAACGGTAGTTGCGAATCATCCTACACTTGCGGTTACTCTAGTTGAAAATCATGATTCACAGCCTGGTCAGTCATTGGAATCTGTAGTGAGCCCTTGGTTCAAACCGTTGGCATATGCATTTATTTTAACGCGTGCAGAGGGATATCCTTCTGTTTTCTATGGTGATTACTATGGTACAAAAGGAAATAGTAATTATGAAATTCCAGCGTTAAAGGACAAAATTGATCCGATTTTGACGGCACGAAAAAACTTTGCATACGGTACGCAGCGTGATTATTTTGATCATCCAGATGTGATTGGCTGGACAAGAGAAGGTGATAGTGTACATGCTAATTCTGGTTTAGCAACATTAATCTCTGATGGACCAGGAGGGTCAAAGTGGATGGATGTTGGGAAGAATAACGCAGGGGAAGTATGGTACGATATTACGGGTAATCAAACAAATACTGTAACAATTAATAAGGATGGTTGGGGACAATTCCAAGTAAGTGGAGGATCAGTTTCCATATATGTTCAGCGGTAGGTTTCCCCCTTCTTTTTTACATGCTGCATAGTTATAAAGGTATGACACCTTTACTTCTCACTTAACATATAGTATGATGATTTCAGTAAATTAGATTTCAATGACTATAATATAAATTAATGAGAGGTGCTTTTTTGTGAGTGCGGTAGGTACTAAATAGGAAAAATTTAATGAAATAAATCGGATAAAATCAGGGGATTTTTATGTGTATCATACCCCTAAATTTGTCATGGATTTATTTCGATACCTATGAAGATACCTACAACACTTTATAAAGCGTGTAATAAGGGGATTGCCATCTGTTTTTTATGGCTTATTTCCTCATATGTTATTACTCATGCCTTGTAAATGTAAAAGCTGCGGTATCCCCGCAGCTTTTTTGTATATATTTTTAATGTATAAAAATGGTAATTGGATAATGTAGAGCTCATTGGAATCTAATGAGTAGGTATCTTCATTTATGATAAAAATCAATCATAGTGAGGAGAAACAAAATGAATACGATGACTTTTGAAAAGTTACAATATAACGAATTAAAGGATATAGTGAAATCTTATTGTGTAAGTGGATTAGGTAAGGAATTATTAAACAAATTAGAGCCGAGTACGAGTATAAAAGTAGTGAGAAATCGCTTGAATGAAACGACAGAAGCACGAGCTATATTAGATGCAGAAGGGCATGTTCCTTTCTTCGGCATTTCTAATATTGCTAGTACAATTCAAAAATTAGAAAAAGGGATGATTTTAGATCCAGAAGAATTAGTAAGTGTTTCAGACTTTTTACGTGGGTGTAGAAAGATTAAAAAGTTTATGTTAGATAAAGAATTTTTTGCACCAGTATTAGCTTCTTATGCAAATTCAATGACTGAATATAAAAGTATTGAAGAGGAAATTAACTTTTCAATTAAAGGAAATAGTATTGATGTAGCTGCAAGTAAAGAGTTAAAACGAATTCGAAATAATATCGATTCTGTAGATGGGAAAATAAAAGAACGTTTAACGAAGTTTTTAAATAGTAGTGCAAATAAGAAATTCATTCAGGAATTCTTTATTAGTAAAAAGGATGACCGTTATACGATTCCAATTAAATCTTCCTATAAAAATCAAGTTGCTGGAAGTATTATTGAAGCCTCGGCAAAAGGTTCTACTGTATTTATAGAACCGCATACGGTTACGAAATTGAATGCAGAATTAGCAGGTTTGAAAGCAGAAGAAGCGGTTGAAGAGTATCAGATTTTAGCAACTTTATCAGGAATGGTGTTAGAAAACATTTATAGTATAAAGATTAACATGGAGCTAATTAGTCAGTATGATATGGTATTTGCGAAAGCGAAGTTTAGTAAATCGATTGATGGAATAGAACCGAAGTTAAACGATCATGGCTACATTCATTTAGTGAATTGTAAGCATCCGCTTTTAACAGGGCAAGTTGTACCGTTACATTTTAAAATTGGTCAAGAGTATCGTAGTTTAATTATTACAGGGCCGAATGCGGGCGGAAAGACAATTGTGTTAAAAACGATTGGATTGTTAACATTAGCTACAATGTCAGGTCTTCATATTGCAGGAGATAAAGGTACAGAAATCGCTATTTTCGAAAATGTATTCGTAGATATTGGTGATAATCAAAGTATTGAAAATGCACTAAGTACATTTTCGTCTCATATGAAAAATCTTTCTGAGATTATGAGGATGTCAAATAATAATACGTTACTTTTATTTGATGAAATAGGGAGCGGTACAGAACCAAATGAAGGTGCAGCACTTGCAATTTCTATTTTAGAAGAGTTGTACTTTGCGGGATGTATTACCGTTGCGAGTACGCATTACGGAGAAATTAAACGATTCTCAGAAATGCATGATGACTTTATGAATGCAGCGATGCAGTTTAATAGTGAAACGCTAGAGCCGCTTTATAAATTAGTTATCGGAAAATCAGGAGAAAGTAATGCACTTTGGATTGCGAATAAAATGAGCGTAAAAGAACATGTACTGAAAAGAGCGAAAGAGTATATGGGAAATAAAGAGTACGCTTTAGAAAAAGTGAATGAAAGTAAAATTAGAAAACCGAAATTTGTACAAGAAAAAAGAGAATCTCATTATGAGTACAAAATAGGCGATCGTGTTAATTTATTGGATCATGATGATTTTGGTATCATCTATAAGGAAAAAGATAATTTTTATAACGTTGTTGTATATTATAACGGTGAATTAGTTGAAGTAAATGTAAAACGTATTACTTTAGAAGTAGCAGCGAAGGAGTTATATCCAGAAGGATACGATTTAAATACACTATTTGTTGATTATAAAGAAAGAAAAATGCAACACGATATTGAGCGCGGATCGAAAAAAGCACTGCGTAAAATTCAAAAAGAAATAAGAAAGAATAGAGGATAAGTTAAAATGGTAACGATTAGACAAGAACAAAAAAATGATTATAGAAAAACAGAAGAAGTCGTAAAAGAAGCATTTTTAAAGGAAGAATTTAGTGATAAAACAGAACATGAACTTGTAAAACGTATTAGAGAATGTGACGCGTTTGTTCCAGAGTTATCAATTGTTGCGGTAGATGAAGATATAGTTGGTCACATTATGTTATCGAAAATTACAATAGAACAAGATGGAACTTCTGTAGAATCGTTAGCACTTGCACCAGTTTCAGTTGCTAGGGGTCATCAGAAAAAGGGAATTGGTGGAAACCTGATTGTAGCTGCATTAGAAAAAGCGAAAGAACTTGGATACGGATCAGTTGTAGTATTGGGACATCCAGAGTACTACCCGAAATTTGGTTTTAAGAAAGCAAGTGAGTGGAATATAAAAGCACCGTTTGAAGTGCCTGAAGAGGTATTTATGATAATGGAATTAACAGAAAATTCTCTTCGAGGTGTAGAAGGAATTGTACAATATTCGAGTGCTTTTGCTGAGTAGGAGTAACGGTTAAGAAATGTAATCATAAAAGATGCTATCTTTTTGTATGGATATACAGAAAGATAGCTTTTTTTATTAAGCGGATCTACTGACGTATATTTTGCTCAATGAATAATTGAGGTGGTAAAATTGATATAGAAACGTAAAGGGAGAGAATGAAATGAATAAGCGAGAAACAGATAGCAATGAGAATGCAGTTACGTTATATGTTACAAGACACGGTAAAACAATATTAAATACGAATCATCGCGCGCAAGGTTGGGCTGATTCTCCATTAGTAGAAAAAGGTGTTGAAGTTGCCACAAATTTAGGAACAGGATTAAAAGATATTCATTTTATGAATGCGTATAGTAGTGATAGCGGCCGAGCGATTGAAACTGCTAATTTAGTATTAAAATATAGTGAGCAATCAAAATTAAAACTTGAGCAAAGAAAAGATTTGCGAGAATTAAATTTCGGTATTTTTGAAGGTGAAAAACTTGAGAATATGTGGGATGTGGTTGGAAAAGCTGCAGGCGTTGCATCACCAGAAGAACTTATGAAGTTTTCTATTCAAGAAGTGATTAATCTTATTAGAGTAGCAGATCCTACAAAACAGGCGGAAGATTGGGAATTATTTTCTACTCGCATAAAAGCTGAGATAGATAAAATTAGTGAAGAAGCTGCTGGAAATGGTGGCGGTAACGTTTTAGTTGTCGTTCATGGGCTTTTGATTACTACCTTAATAGAAATGTTAGACAGTAGCAAAACAAAACTTGGAGTGGAAAATGCTAGTGTGACGAAAATTGTATATCAAGATGGAACATACACAGTCGAGTCTGTTGGAGATATGAGTTATGTTGCAAAAGGGAAAGAAAGTGTTGAAATATAATTAAATCTCCAATAGATACAAGAAAAGGAAGGTAGAGAAATCTAGCTTCCTTTTCATTTTGTGAATTATGGGATTAATAAAATCTTCCCTGTGCTTTTACGGCTCTCTAATAATTCATGAGCAAGAGCACCGTCTTGTAAAGAGAATGTAGTAGGATTTGAAATGTTTAATTTTCCAGTTGCGATCCAATCGAATAATTGAGTAGATCGTTTTTTACGTTCTTCATAAGTGGTAAGCACGTTCCAAAGGTCTCCACCAGTTAAAGTTTTTGAAGTATCCATAAGCATAAGCGGATCAACTGGCGCAGGATTACCACCAGCCATTCCGTAAAATACGACAGTACCGCCAATTTTAGTAGCGTTAAAACTTTCCCCTAATGTAGAACCTACTGATTCATACACAACATTTACTCCAGTTCCATTAGTCATTTCAAGTACTTTCATATGCCATGCTTCGGTATATAAAAATACGTGATCGGCACCAGCTAATGTAGCTATCTTTGCTTTTTCTTTTGATGATGTAAGACCAATTACTGTTCCGCCCTGTAGTTTAATCATTTGAATAAGAAGTTGACCGACGCCACCAGCTGCAGCGTGTACTAAAGCTATATCACCTTGTTTTAGTTGATAGCTATCGTACGTTAAATAATGTGCAGTTAATCCTTGTAATAAGACAGAAGCGGCTGTTTCAAAAGAAATAGAATCTGGTAGTGGGATTACTTTTTCAGATGGAACGGCAACTAGTTCTGCATTTGCAAATGGGACGTCCGCAAATGCAATACGGTCTCCTAGGTTGATAGTAGTAACGTCAGCTCCTACTTTTTCAACAATTCCAGCTCCTTCATAACCTAATACATAAGGCGGATTGCCAGCAAGATGATAATCGCCGCGGCGTCTATAAATATCAGCGAAGTTTAATCCGATTGCTTTCGTGCGGACAAGAATTTCATTTGGACTTATGATTGGATCGTGTATTTCTTTATAGTGTAGAACATTAGCGTCTCCGAATGTTTCGAAACAAAGTGCTTTCATATGGAATACCTCCATTTATATTGTTTATAGATGTTCTTTATCATACAATACAAATATCAATAGGCAAAGAGGATTATTTCGATGGAATCAATCGGAAATATCGATTGAAAAGAGGGATGATAAATGGAAATAAAACAGTTAATTACATTTAAAGTAGCGGCACATACTTTGAACTTTACACAAACTGCGAAGAAATTAAACTTTGCTCAATCGAGCGTGACAGCGCAAATTAAAACGTTAGAAGCTGAGCTTGGTACACCTTTATTTGAAAGATTAGGAAAACGTCTTTTCTTAACTGAAGCAGGTAGGAAGTTTCAACTATATGCCGACAAGATGATTGCACTTAGTAACGAAGCAAAGACGGCTGTGAAAGATGATGAAGAAATAGCAGGTACGTTAATAATTGGTGCACAAGAAAGTCAATGTACATACAGACTGCCTTCTATATTAAAGAGGTTTAAAATACAATTCCCAAAAATAAAACTTATATTTAAACCAGCACATTCCAATAAAGATGCGAAGGAACAATTGATGGAGGGAAAAGTAGATCTTGCATTTATTTTGGATGAGTGTAAAACAGAAGATGTTTTACATGTGGAACCGCTTATGAAAGAAGAATTAAAAGTAGTAGCTGCTCCTACACATCGTTTACTTGAACAGACTACTGCTTCTATAAAAGATTTAGAGAGTGAAACACTGTTACTAACAGAATTAGGCTGCTCGTATCGGACTTTATTTGAAGAGCTATTTCGCTGGGAAGATGTATATCCAGCAAATAAAATTGAGTTTGTTAGTGTTGAAGCAATTAAACAATGTGTTATTGCAGATTTAGGCATAGCCGTTTTACCAGCAATAGTAGTAGAAAAAGATATACGAGAGGGGACGATAAAAGAGTTACATTTAGAAAATACAATCTCTCCGATTTATACGCAAATCGCTTGGCATAAAGACAAATGGATGACAGTGCCACTGCGACAATTTATTGATGTAACGAGGGAGTTTTTTGTAACGGATTAAGTGGAGAAATATTTATTTTATATAAAAGAAAAAATGGCAATTATGTATAAAGAACCGATGCTTGAATATAACAAGTATCGGTTCTTTTATGTTTTAAATATAGAATGCTATAAAATGTGTATTTCTCAACTTTTTTTCTTACAAGGATAAGTAAAATTCTTCGTATATTCCAATAATCATAAGGGAATTTACAACATTTATTCGTTTCTGTAAGATGCCTCTAGGAAGCGTGAAAGGAGGACTTACATAGCAGTATAGCTTGTCTTTAGTATACGTACTTATTGTGAGGAGGAATTTAAAATGTTTAAAAAGTTAATGAAAGTATGCGTGTTAAGTGCGGCAAGTATAGGTGTATTATTTAGTTTTCAAGGAAGTACATTTGCAGCTACTGATTTAAGTAGTTATTATGACGGGAAAAATCCAGCAACAACGAAAGTATACGGGGGAAGTACAACGTGTGATGCAGATGGATTTAATGCAAAGTCTACAGCAGTTTATGAAGGTAGTAAAAAAGTAGGGACAGTGTATTTACGTTACAGTAATAAATGTCATGCAGCGTGGTCTAAGCTTGTTTTAGATCAACCAGCTCCTTCTGTTTCTGGAGGGGTATATGCTTACGCTGTTATTAATAAATATAAAAATGGTGTATTCCAAAAATCAGTAGACTCTAATAGTGGCAATGGGGCAATTAAAACAGGACAAACGAGTACGTATACAGGAATGGTGTTTGATTTAACTGCTGATTTTGGTTATACAGCTGATGCCGAAGCGGTGACGATTAATAATGGTTACGGGAAAACAGCACGTTATTAATAAAGGAGTGGAATTCTATGAAGTTTTTTAAAAAGGTAAGCGCATGTCTTTGTCTGGCATTGCTCATCGTAACTAGTGTGTTTAGTACGACCAATAATGATAAAGCATACGCGGAAGACCATTCATATGATGGGAAAAGTCCTTATTATAATAGCTGTGATCAATCCGCAGTAACGAAAGAAAAGAAGTGGATTGATTCAAATTCTTATGTGGAATTAAAATTTAGCACGACGTGTAAGACAGCATGGGCAAAAGTTACTGTAACTCGCCTGGCAGTTTATAATAATGAAGCTGATGCAAGGATTGTTAGAAAAACAGATGGAAAGGCATACACTTGCGGAAGTGCTGGAGGAAATGGTGTTGTAAATAAAGGGCAAACATCATGCTATACGCCAATGGTATATGATTTAGATCCAAGAAAAGCGCAAGCGCAGGGGAAACATGCAATTCCGAATAGTGATGCATATAATTATGCGGAGACTATTTGGTATTGATACGATTATACATGTTTTAAGAGCTGTTATTTGATATAAAAATGAAAGAGCCTTACTGCATTTTATTGTGGTAAGGTTCTTTAAATTTGTTTAATAGATTAAGTGCATCCATTTACAAAGGTCTCTCTATATAATCGCTTTTAAGTATGGCCATAATAATTTCATCTGAGTATGTATCGTTATAAAATAAAGATTGACGTAAGGTTCCTTCTTTTACAAAACCAACTTTTTCATAAGCTTTAATTCCGCGTAAATTATGGCTAAATACTTCTAACTGTAAACGATTTAATGATAGTTGTTCAAAAACAAATCTTAAAACTATTTTAATAGCTTCAGTTCCATAGCCTTGTCCTGTTAATGCTATTGAAAGCATTGATATTCTGAATCCTGCTCTTTTGTTCTCCTCATCGATATCTAAAATCGACAACTCTCCAATCATCTTGTCAGTACTTTGTAAACAAATAGCGAAATCATAGCGACTTGAATCATTATTTATATGATCTATATGTTTCGTAATTTGCTCCAATGAAAAAGTGGACTTAGTTCCAGTCATATATCTTATTTCATCAACCATTGTACTTTCTAATATAATAGGAGCATCTAGCTGACAAAGAGGCCTTAAATAAATTCTTTCGCTCTCTAATCTCATTATAATTTTCTCCTTTAGTTAGTAATTGAATGTATAAATACTTAAACTTTCTTCAATGAGTCACATAAAAAATATGAATCTTAATTCGATGTTACATGAATTTTATAATGGCATGGTATACCTAAAACAAATAATAAATGTTTTATACACAACAAAATGTATCAACGAGTTTTTTGATCATACTATTATTCTTGCTGCTCATTCCGCTTTTAAATGAACACGAATGTATTAACTAAGGTCTGTATCAGGAGGAGTATATCCAAGATGCCTAGCCATTGATACAATTTGTCCTTTATGATGAAACTCATGAGTCTCTGTATGAGTTAAAAGCCATAGCGGAGTTGTACTCCAAGGCTCTTTTTGCCACTTTACTTCATTTGCAATATTTTCGAGCCAACGGTCATTGTATTCATCTAAAAAACGTTGTACAGTCTCATCTATTAATTTAAATCTAGCACGGACTTTCGCGACATCTGCATGCTCAATTTCGTAATCGCTAGCAAATGAAAAATCTGCTCTTTTTTGCTTGAATGCGAATGATCCAAGCCAGTATCGATAGCAATCGGCTACATGAATATGAGTCTTTATAATGCTACCGCTTCCGAAATTAGAAACTGTGCTATGTAATTTTTCTACTGGGATTTCTTCCAAAAACGAAAATAGAGTTTCTCTTGTAGAGCTAATAAGATTATATTGTTGTTTTAAAATATGTAACATGCAAGTACACTCCTCTTTTATTAACATAGTAAGTAATTCTATATTTACGAGGAGTGAACCTTTTTATTATTTTTAATAAGCATATTAGATGTATTTCTTATTTGTTTCTGATAGATTAAACAAGGTGAAACTTTAATAAGTTGAACATTCTTAGTTCATAATAAATTGTACATCAAGAAGGGGAACGATAAAATGAATAGACTAGTGGGTTTAAAACAATTTGAAATAACGCGCGGGGCGTTACTTAAATTTATGGAAACGTTAGATGATAAAACTGTGGATACGCAGCCAGAGGGTTTTAACAATACAATTCGTTGGCATATCGGTCACGTGTTAACAGCAGCAGAGACTTTCATGTTCGGAAGAGAATTTAAACAATTGCCAACTGAATATCCAGGTATGTTTGGATATGGATCAAGACCATCTAAATGGACGACAGAAGGACCATCGTTAGAAGTGTTAACGGCTCAATTAAAAGAACAAGCAAAACGTATTAACGAAATTCCAGCAGAAGCATTTGAAAATAAACTGCCAGAGCCATTCCTAGGATTGGAAACAGTAGGGGAGCTTTACGGTATGATGCTTTATCATGAAGCTGATCATATTGGGCAAATGAAAGCGATGGAACGTATTATTAAAGCTCTTTAGTCTTAATTGCATATAACAAGCAATACAGTTGTAATGTTAAATAATATATACAAAAAAGGTAGATAAATTATTATCTACCTTTTTTGTATAACTTCTTGAAGGATTAGAGAATTTTATAATTTTTTATGTTGTGATTATTAATTATAGTATTCCTAAATATGGAATATACGTATAATGATAGAGAAGAACTAGAAATAGGGGTGAATACTATGATTACATTAGAGAAAAAGTTGGAGCAATATAAACATACATATGTACAGTTAAAGGGAGAACTAAAATGGAAAACGAGTGATTCTCGAACAGGAATGATGATTGCTGCTATGTATGCAGGTAGTGATAAATTGTTTGATCTCGGACGTTTTTTAGAAATTAGTAGTTATATTAAGAATCAGGTAGGGATGTTTTCATACTTAAAGTCTTATCATCGTTTTGTAGTGGCCGCAACATTAGATATTCACTTTACAGATTACAAGGAAGCTTTTCGGACGTTTTTAGATTTATATGAACAATTGGTCACTGGTGGCTTTAGCCGGAGTATATTTACTTATCTCGCAGCAGCTGTGCTTTTAACAGAAGAAAATGAACAGCATGGCGCGCACATTCAGCGTTCGATGCAAGTATATAAACGCATGAAAAAGGATCACCTCTTTCTTACAAGTACAAATGATTATCCGCTCGCAGTTTTATTAGCAGGACAATCAGAGCATGTAGAAACACTTATGGACCGAGTGGAACGTCTTTATCAGAAACTAGCGACAGCTGGTTTGCGTAAAGGGAATGATCTTCAATTTTTGAGTCATATTCTTTCACTAAAGAAGGATGTCAGGGAAGAACTATTAGTTGCAAAATGTACAAATATATGGAATTTGTTAAAGCAAGAAAAGGTAAAAGTAAAACAGATGCATTACCCAGCTATCGGGCTACTAGCGTTACTCGAGGACGGAGAAAAAGAGATTCATTCTATTCGAGCATTTATTGAAAAATTGCAGGGGGATAAATTGTTCCGTTGGCATACAGATACGAATATTCTTATTGCTATTCAACTGTTCGTAAGTCAGAAAGGTGAGGAAAGTAAAGCTACTAACACAGGTTTACAAACAATGATAGAAGTCCTCATACAAGCACAACAGGCAGCCATGATGGCAACGATTGCCGCTTCATCTGCAGCAACATCTTCTGCTAGTAGCAGTTCATAATGTGTAATTGCTTATACTCTTGTAAATTATAACTCCCTTGATAAGGAAGGTTTAAAAAATATTACTAAAAACAGTTAGCCCATCACTCTCTAATGAGTGATGGGCTAACTGTTTTTACATAATCAGCATTATCTTTTTGATTCCTTCAAATGTTTGAGCTGTGTGACAATCATAATGCTAATAACAACGAGTAAAAACCATGAACTAATTTTGCTTAAGTGAACGAGATTCCATGCTTCCCGTTGATTTGGATATTGCCATGCTCCGAAAAATGTTGCGATGTTCTCTGCAATCCAAATGAAGAAACCGATAAGGAAAAAGGAGAGAACGAGTGGTATTTTATATGTAACGCCTCGTAATGAAAATTCCACAAATGTCCGAAAGAAAACGATGAATAGAAGTAAAGTTAAGAACCATCTAAAATCGTATAGAAAATGATGCGTGAAAAAATTGAAGTAAATCATTGCTCCTAATGGCACGGTAAAAATAGCTTTCGGCCAATAATGCATTTGTAAATGCAACCTTCTCCACGCTTGGCATATGTAACTTGCGACACTTGCGTACATAAAGCCGCTGTAAAGCGGAACTCCAAAAATCTTTGAATACGCCTCTTCAGGATAACTCCATGAACCGAAATGAACTTTATATATTTCTAGTAAAAGGCCGATGAGGTGAAAGACAGTAATTACTTTTAATTCGTCTTTCGTCTCAAGTCCAGTCTTGTACATAATCCACTGCATAAGAAGACATGCGATGAGTATGAAATCATAGCGATATAACCCTGGAATAGAAACGATTTTTGAAAGGGCTAGTGTTAAGAAAATAACGACTGGGAATAAGCAAGATAATGCTTGCTCGTAAGTGAAGTGTAGTAGTTGTTTTATATGGAACATTGTGTCACCTTCGGGATTTTTATTAGAAAAATCAAAATAATTAATAAGTATACTACAATTTAAAAAATAATCCAGTAGTCTATTTTGCATGTATTTGTAAGTTTTAGAAGGGAATTGTAATGAGTATTTTAATATTTAGCGAAGTGAAAAAATAGTTTGCTATTTAAAAAAAGTGGGGATATAATATCTAAATGAAAATGATAATTATTATCAATAATAATTATAAA